>JAFUKH010000063.1 GCA_017467845.1 Lachnospiraceae bacterium
ACGTTTTACTTCGTATACCCTACACCAGCTATTTTCGTACCAGATACAGAGAAATGTCCATCTCCTTGGCTCATTCATCTGAGATATGAAACTGAAAATTCCTTGAAAAATAAGGAAAAAACACTTGACTAAATAGGGAGGGGATTACAGGAAGTCCCTGGGTTGGTCTGGATCATTTTGAAAGGTTTTTTTCTGCTTACAATTTTAAAACGCTGATATGGAATACATTAAGCATCAGTTTATATAGTTTGCTGGTAGGATTCCCCATTCCTATCATTTTTGCATTGATGCTAAATTACCTGAATAATAAATACTTAAAGAAAACGATACAGATGGTATCTTATGCTCCACACTTTATTAGTACGGTTGTTATTTGCGGTATGCTTTCTATTTTTACCAATGCTGATACAGGTGTTTTCAATACACTACGTAATCTGGTAGGACTGGAATCGGTAGATTTTTTGGCTAAGGGGGAATGGTTCAAGTCTATTTATGTATGGAGCGGCGTCTGGCAAGGTATGGGATGGAGCGCTATTATCTATATATCTGCGTTGGCCGGAGTGGATTATGAAATGCATGAAGCTGCCATTGTAGATGGAGCCACTAAGATACAGAGAATGAGATATATTGATCTCCCATCTATTAAGCCAACGATTATAATGCTGCTGATTTTAAAATTCGGTTCTTTAATGAGTGTCGGTTTTGAAAAAGTATATCTTCTGCAAAATAGTTTGAATAGAAGCTATTCAGAGATAATTTCTACTTATGTTTATAAAGTAGGACTGATTAATAGTGATTATGGATATTCTACAGCTGTCGGACTGTTTAACACGATTATCAATGTAATACTGTTGGTAGGAGCCAATACATTGAGCAAAAAGATAGCCGAAGAAAGTCTGTTTTAGAAAGGGGAGGCAGGATGAACGTTTCAGAGAAAAAAATTAAACAGTCTTATTCAGATAAAATATTCGATATCGTAAATGTGACAATCATGCTGGTATTGTTAATTATTTTTGCCTGGCCGCTTTGGTTTGTACTGATAGCATCTTTCAGCGATCCTAATGAGGTTTGGCTTGGAAATGTATTGCTTCTCCCGAAGAAAATCACATTGAATTCCTATGAAAAGTTGCTTGAGTATAAGAGCATTTGGATTGGATATGCTAATACCATTTTCTATACGGCAGTGGGAACTGTGATGAATCTGGTAATGACGATTTGCTGTGCATATCCGCTTTCACAAAAGGATTTTAGACCAAGGAAGGTATTGCTGGCATTCATTATGTTCACGATGTATTTTAGTGGGGGATTGATTCCGAAGTATTTAGTAGTAAAAGATGTAGGATTGTTGGATACTCGTTGGGCAATGATCATCCCGGGTGTTCTTTCTGTTCACAATATGCTTATTATGCGGTCTTATTTTGTCAACAGCATACCATCTGAACTGAAGGAGGCGGCTACTCTGGACGGTGCCAACGCTGCGCAGTATCTGATAAAAGTGGTATTGCCGTTGTCTAAGGCCAGCATTGCTGTTGTAGGACTTTATTATGGCGTAGCTCATTGGAACGATTATCGTTCTGCGTTGATATATCTGTACGATGAGAAGCTTTATCCATTGCAGTCAGTGTTGAGGGATCTTTTGATGTCCAGCAAATTAGCTTTAAGCAACGAAACCACAGAGGATCCGGCCATGATTGAGGCTTTGACAAAATTAGAGCAAACGTTAAAATACAGTGTTATTATTGTATCGTCAGTGCCTGTGCTATGTATATATCCGTTTATCCAGAAGTTTTTTGTAAAAGGTGTTATGGTTGGAAGCGTTAAAGGGTGAGTGTTCGTAGCTGATTAATTGGTACTGAGTGAAAGGAGTATGTATTATGCATAGCACGGCAGTGTATGATTTGAGAGTATGTCTTCTCCATGAGCCTATGGGACTGGATATTCCTCCTGTTTTCAGTTGGAAGATGAAGTCAGATATAATCGGACAGAAGCAAAGCGCATATATGATCTCTCTCAAAAAGCAGGGAAGCAGAGAGGGTGAAGTTTGGAACAGCGGAAAGGTTATGTCCTCTGCTTCTGCATATATCGAGTGCGGTGCGCCCCTTGAGGCAGCAACTACTTATGAGTGGACGCTGACCGTATGGGACAAGGACGGCGTGGCGCTACCCGAGGAAAAAGCAACCTTTACAACAGGACTCCTGGCATCGGGGTGGAATGGTGCACAGTGGATTACTGTTTTCGACGGCAAAGAGCAGTACCAGGAAATTACCAAGTACACAGTGGAGATTCCGGCGATTATTGCCGGTATGGAAGGAAATTTCCTTGTAGCATCGGGTGACAGAAATGGATATTACCGATTTTCGATAAGGATTAATGATAAAGGTGTCTCTCTTATTCCCTATAAATTTGAGAACAATGACTACTATGTTTGTAAAGAGGGAGGGGTTGATTATACAGATCTGCTGAATATTGATCTTGCTACAATAAGAGATAGGGAGTTCTTATATCGCTTTGACATAACCCCTGAAAAAATCTCTGTTTACATCAATGATGTACTGATTCAAAATGTAGAAATTACTGATGATATGCCAAAGCCTGTCATAGGTGCACCCGGTGTACATATTCCCGGTGGCGCCGGACGTCCGACGATGATTGTCGGCAGAATGACCGTCAAGGAAACCGCCACGGGAAGATTGCTTTACGATTATGACTTTAATAAGGAAAATCATTTCCCCTGCGGATATGTGGAAAACGGAAAAGTAAGAAGTTCATGCTCGGGCAGACTTTTCCCAAAGGCGCCTTCTTTTGTTGTAAGAAAAGAGTTTGAATGTAAAAAGCAGCCTGTTGACGCAAAACTTTTTGTGTCGGGTCTTGGTGTATTTTGTGCCTATTTTAACGGTGAGCGTACCTATAACATAGTGGATGGTGAGAAGAAGTACTACGAGCTTACCCCCGGTAATACCGAAACGACCAGACGCCGTCACTACTTTACATATGATCTTGCGGATGTAATAGTAAAGGGGAAAAACACCTTGGCTGCTGCGGTAAGTTCCGGCTGGTGGTCTGACATGGTAAGTACTTGCCATGGAAATCAGAATGGTTTCATGGCAAAGCTTATCGTCCGTTATGAGGATGGTGAGGAGCAAGTTGTTGTTACTGATAGTACTTGGAGATACGATGTAGAGAGTTGTCCCTTCGGCTACTGCTCCATTTTCTCTGGCGAAATTTATGATGCAACAAAGCCTATGGACTTTGCCTTTACGGGTTATGACGATAGTGCCTGGACATCCGTAAAGATATGCAGAGAATTCCACGGGGAGGTGACGTCGGGCATCAAGGGTGCAGTTTACAACAGAACTGATCTGGAGCATCAGCCTGTGGGCGCCACAATTTATGACGGTACTCATGGTGAAACAGAGGACGAATTCGGAACGATTAATGTAATAAAGACATATACATTTGATGGAAAATCTTCCGGGTTCGAGTTATATCCCGGCGAAACGGCGGTGGTTGATTTTGGTTATAACTGCGCAGGAAGAGAAACATTTACAGTGATTGCAGAAAAGGGAACAAAGATAACCGTATACCACGGTGAAGCACTGAATGATTGCAACGGTCTGAAATCAAGATGGAACAGTGGTCCCGAGGGATCGGTTTGGAGAAAGAATATGGAGGACATCTCTCCTGCGGTAACCGAGTACACTTGCTGTGAGGGCGAACAATATTACCATCCGCTATTTAGTTACTACGGTTTTAGATACATACAGATAACCGCCGACAGACATGTTACATTTAAGAAGCTTACATATCAGGTTCTGTCATCGGTTATAAATGACAGCGGTCATATCAGTACGGGAGTTGAGGACGTAAACAAGCTTATAGACAATGCTCGCAGAGGATTGCTTTCAAACTATCTGTCTGTTCCTACCGATTGCCCCCAGCGCGCAGAGCGTGTGGGATGGACTGCTGATACACAGGTATTCACGAAAACAGCGGCGTACTATACCACTGATACCAAGACATTCCTTGAAAAGTGGCTGGTAGACTTGAGAGACTGTCAGAAGGATGACGGTCAGTATATGAATGGCTGTCCGAGAGGACGGTGTGGCGGCTCGACGGGAACATTTGGCTGGGCAGATGCAGGTGTATTTGTACCTTATTATCTTTATAAAATGTATGGCGATAAGAATATTATTAGCGAGTGCTATGAATCTATGCAGAAGTATGTTGACGGTTTCCTTGCATCTACCAACAAGAAGGGCGCGAACATAAGATACGGCGACTGGCTCAGTTCTATGGGCAATGATGAGGAAATGAGATATCTTTTGGCTGTTGCATATTACGCTTGGGTTGCAAAATACATGGCTGAAATGGCAGATATTATCGGCAGGCAGGAGGATGCGGAGAGATACAGAGAGGTTTATCGTATTGAGAAGGAATACTTTAATGAGATGTACGTAAACGATGACGGAAATCTTAAGTACATGATTCAGGTTACCGTTCTCGCGGCACTGCATCTTGATCTGATCGACGACAAGGAAACAGTGAAGCGTTATGTGCAATATCTTGAGGAATCTGCAAGATCTGGTGGCTACAAGGTGCAAACAGGCTTCCTTGGAACTGCTATGGTATTGCCGGTACTCAGTCGTTTCGGACTGACAGACACAGCGTACAAAATGTTGCTTTGCTGTGAGAGACCTTCCTGGCTTTACTCTATAACACAGGGAGCTACCACTGTTTGGGAGCATTGGGATGCATATACAGAGCAGAAGGGATATGTGCATTCTGTAATTTCTCTGAACCACTACTCATTCGGCGCAGTTGTTGAATGGATTTATAGTTATGTGGCAGGTATCAAGCCCGACAATGCTTTCGTAAAATTTACGGTAGAGCCCGAGCCTAACAGACTTCTTGGGGAGGTAAGTGTTGAGTATGAGTCAATCAACGGTCGAATTGCTTCTGCCTGGAAGTATGAGGGTGACATATTGTCTTTTGAAATTGAAATTCCGGCTAATACAACCGCAAGCGTGAAGCTGCCCTGTTCGGCAGAGTCCATTGTATCAGCAAATGGCGGTATGCTCACGGATATGAAAGGTGCTGCGGATATTGTTAATGGAAAAGACTTTATTCGGTTTGAGGCACAGAGCGGAAAATATGTGATCTGCGTAAAGGCCCATTGAAGAAAAAAGCAGATGTTGTGTATCTGGGAGAGGAATAATAATATGAAAAAAAAGATTACGTTTTGCCTTATGGCAAATTTTCTGGTCTCGTTTCTGCTGCTCGGCTGCAATGGAAGCACAGATGGTACAAAGGCGCCTGGAAGCGGAGAACAAACTACAGCAGAGTCGACGGAAGAACAGATTCTCATGCAGGATTCTTTCGACAGCGAAAATGACGATGCAGGTGACAGCGTCATGTTAGCTGGCATTCCATTGGAAGAATACAACGTGGTATACACATACCAAACTAAGGATGCTGCTGAGACATTAGTGCAGCATTTCGGAGAGAAATTTGGCTGCGTCATGAGCATCGGAACGGATGCGCAAACTGAGAAGGGGCAGTATGAAATCATTCTCGGATCGACTTCACGCAAAAAAATGGACATGAAATCGTTTTATGAATACGATATCACGGTGGACGGTACGACAATATACATTAACGGTTACGATACCTACGCCTATTCGCAGGCCATTTTGACGATCAGTAAAGCCATTGAAGCTGAAAACGGAATATTGAGCGATCTGGCCGTGCTCCAGACCGGCTATACGCTACCCGACCGGGAAGAGTATATTGCCGATCCTTCATTGCTCTACATGCGTTGGGATATCGAATGGGAAACTCCCGATTGGCTTCTTGATTATGATGCGCGCAAGAATGCCCTGCTTAGTGGAGGTGCCGGACGGATGATGTCCATTTCTCACCGCGCTGACTGGCAGTATTACCCGGAAAACAGTATTGAATCGATTATCAGTTGTTATTATCTTGGGGTCGACATTCTCGAACTGGACGTTCGGCCTACCAAGGATGGTGTTCTTATACTTATGCATGATGGTACATTGACGCGTATGACCAATGCTGCAGACTACATCGGTAAGGACGGTTATCCGAATTCGAATAAGGTGGCTGATTGGACTTATGAACAAATTCAGACACTCTGCCTCAAAGAAGGCCAGGGGGGCAGTGACGGCAAATTGACTCCGTTCCGTGTCGCTACGCTGGAGGAGGCGCTGACTGTATGCAAGGATCGGATGTTCATAGTCCCTGACAAGCAGGATTATTGGAAATACATAGACACCGACGAAGTTATGGCTTCCTCCGGCAGCGCCTATCTTTACAATGACATGGTAAAGACAGGTAACTACGAATCGATACTGATTTCCTATGGTGTGTCTTCGGCCGAAGAAGGTTGCCTCATTCAGAAGCAGATTTATGAAAAATCGGGGGTTGTGCCACTTATCTACATCCGATGCGCTGAATGGAGTCTTGCTATTAATCTGGAATACTTCACACTCAACGCCGAGCCTGATTCGTATTTGCTGCAGCTTAACGGTTCATTTCCCATTGGTAATGCCGACAGTTACCGGGAACGTATCACTGCCCTTAGCCGGGATGTGTCGGTTGGTGTATGGACAATCGATGATGTAATTGACACTGAACAGGGCTGGACCATAGCACAAAATGCCGGAATTGATATACTTATGACCAATCATTCCCATGAATTTGTGGAGTTTATTGTGCGTGATTATGAGGCGAAGAAGGGCGCTGAGTGAGGACGAATTTGGTTATAGATGTGCCCGGTAATATTCACTCACTCAAAGCAGAAAAATAATTCGAGGAGAAAAGAAGGATATGTTTGACTTTCACATGCACTCGTTAGTCTCCGGAGACAGTCAGGCATCACCGGAGGATATGGTTGCTGCAGCAGAAGCAGCAGGTCTGAAGGAAATATGTTTTACGGATCATATGGACTGTAAGATTGGACTAAAAGAAACAAATGTGTTTACACAGGAAAGCTATCAAAAGGCTTATGAGAATCTCCGGTCTGAGAAGGTTGTGATTCGGTTCGGTATGGAGTTTGGAATGATGATGAATAACCGGGAAAGGTTTCTTCAGGAAGTTGCAAAGCGTGATTACGATTTTATAATCGGCTCATTGCATAACATTGGAAGCTGTAATGTATATTATCAGTCTTTCAATGAAGGGAAAACGCAGGAACAGGTGTATGCCTATTATTTAGAGAGTGTGCTTGAATGTCTGGAAGTACACAGGGACTTTCATGTGTTGGGACATATGACATTTCCTACCAAGGCAGCAAAAAATCCTGAACATACCCCATATACCATGGAAAAGTACGGAGATTTAGCGGAAGAAATTTTCAAAAAGCTGACTACTATGGGCATTGGTCTGGAAGTCAACACAAGCGGAATAAAATCCAGCGGACAGCCGATTCCGCCTCTTGATTTTGTGAAGAGATATGTTGAGATGGGCGGTGAAATTATTACAATCGGGTCAGATGCACATAAACCGGAACAGGTCGGAAATTATGTGTTTGAAACATTGCAAAGATTAAAAGAGATCACTCCGTGGATATGTACGTTTGCTGAAGGAAAACCGAAATTTCATAGGATAGATTCTTTGTGTTGAGGCAGCACTTTCAGAAAGAATAGTAAAAGAAAAAATAGCAAAAACAAAAATTGCAAAAGAAGGAGGAGATGACTATGAATCGTCTGGTATTTTCTGCATATGCAATTAATTATCGGGAGTATGACAGGTTGAAAAAGCTATTGGATGCATGCAGCTTTGCAAATATGGGAGCGGAGCTTAATATGTTTACAAAAACATCAAGCTTTCCGGAGTTTATGGATGAGTTGGCAACGGTGAGTGATAAGTTCGCCCCTTACTATGTGACCTTTCATGGTCCTTTTAAAGAGTTGGAGGCTACCAGTCCTCTGGACAGTGAGGCTCATGCGATTATGGTAGAGGGTTATAAACAGGCATTTCAGTTCTGCAAAGATTTTTCTGCACATGGAATTGTAATGCATACAAACGAAAAGATTCAACTTACCGATGAAAATTCTGCATTGAAAAACAATTGTATTGCAACCATTAAGGAAATCGGAGAGATAGCCCAAACTGCAGGAGTTAAACTTCAAGTAGAAAATGTGGGTTTCCCCTTAAATAAAAATGTGTTATTTCCAATGGAGGACTTTATTCAGCTTTTTGATGAGATTCCCGATGATATCGGCTGTCTGATTGATGTAGGTCATGCATTTGCTAACAATTGGGATTTGGCAGAGTTGATCAAACGACTTGGAACAAGAATTACTTCTTACCATATTCACAATAATGATGGTGTACATGATTCTCACCGGATGATTTTTGAAGAGGGGTTGTACTACAGCAAGGAGGATTGGAAGAAGCTGTTTGTGGTGATGGAAAAATATTCACCTGATGCGGACTGGATTCTGGAGTATTCTCCAAAGAATGACATTACGGTAGAGAATGTTGTTGGGGAGGTAAAAGAAATTTTGGCTATGCTTGACATGACACCAAAAGCCGAGTGAAATAAAGTTAGACTTTAGAATTCTCGGAGGTGATTGCTTATGTATATCAACAGACATCTGGAAAAACAGGTATTAGAAG
>JAFUKH010000064.1 GCA_017467845.1 Lachnospiraceae bacterium
GCGGACAATATATCCCCGAAACTTTAATGAATGCAGTGATAGAACTGGAGAAAGCATATGAGCACTATAAGAAGGATCCGGAATTTAACCGGGAGTTGACTGAACTATTAAATGAATATGCGAGTAGACCATCAAGACTCTACTATGCAGAGAAATTAACAAAAGCATTAGGAGGAGCCAGAATCTATTTAAAGCGTGAGGATTTAAATCATACCGGTTCTCATAAAATCAACAATGTACTTGGGCAGGCTCTTCTTGCAAAGAAGATGGGCAAGACCAGACTGATTGCGGAAACAGGAGCAGGTCAGCATGGAGTGGCAACTGCCACAGCAGCGGCACTTCTTGATATGGAATGTGTGGTTTTCATGGGTGAGGAAGATACCAAACGACAGGCATTGAATGTATATCGCATGAGGCTGTTAGGTGCAGAGGTAGTTCCGGTCGCCAGTGGAACAGCTACCTTAAAGGATGCAGTGTCAGAAGCTATGAGGGAGTGGACTTCCAGAATGGAGGATACCCATTACTGCCTCGGTTCTGTTATGGGACCGCACCCGTTCCCTACCATTGTCCGTGATTTTCAGGCAGTGATTTCTAAGGAGATAAAGGAGCAGATATTGCAAAAGGAAGGCAGATTGCCGGATGCAGTGATTGCCTGTGTGGGTGGCGGTTCCAATGCCATAGGAAGCTTTTATAACTTTATAGAGGACAAAGAAGTAAGGCTCATTGGCTGTGAGGCGGCAGGCAGAGGTATTGATAGCTTCGAAACCGCAGCCACCATAGGTACCGGAAGACTTGGTATTTTTCATGGAATGAAGTCCTACTTTTGTCAGGATAAATACGGTCAGATAGCACCAGTGTACTCCATTTCCGCAGGACTGGATTATCCGGGGATTGGACCGGAACATGCAAACCTTCATGACATGGGCAGGGCAGAGTATGTGCCCATAACGGATGAGGAGGCAGTAGAAGCCTTTGAATTCTTATCAAGAACTGAGGGAATTATTCCGGCAATTGAGTCCGCCCACGCAGTGGCGTATGCCATGAAGCTGGCACCGACCATGGATAAGGATAAGATAATTGTGATTACCATTTCTGGCAGAGGTGATAAGGACTGTGCTGCTATTGCCAGGTACAGAGGGGAGGATATCTATGAGTAAATCAGGAGCAGTAAAAATAAAAGAAGCATTTGTGGATGGGAAGGCATTTATCCCTTTTATTACCTGCGGTGATCCTGACCTTGAAACAACAGGAAAGCTGGTACGAGCTGCTGTAAAAAGTGGTGCGGATTTGATAGAGCTTGGTATTCCGTTTTCTGACCCTACAGCAGAGGGACCTGTTATACAGGGTGCAAATATCCGTGCATTACAAGGTGGGGTAACTACAGATAAGATATTTGACTTTGTAAGGGAGCTTAGAAAAGATGTAACCATACCGTTAGTATTTATGACCTATGCCAATGTGGTATTTTCCTATGGTGCGGAAGATTTTATCCGAACCTGTAAGGAAATCGGAATTGATGGAATTATTCTGCCGGATTTGCCTTTTGAGGAAAAAGAAGAGTTTTCTCCACTGTGTAAGCAGTATGATGTGGCTTTGATTTCCCTGATAGCACCAACTTCGGATAAGAGGATTGCCATGATAGCCAGGGAAGCGGAAGGTTTCTTATACATTGTTTCCAGTTTAGGTGTAACCGGAACCAGAAGCGAGATTACCACGGACTTGTCGTCGATTATAAAGGTGGTTCGAGAAAACACCGACATTCCTTGTGCCATTGGTTTTGGAATTTCTACACCAGAACAGGCTAAGAAGATGGCAGAGATTTCGGATGGTGTCATTGTGGGTTCGGCGATTATCAAGCTGATTGAAAAGTATGGAAGTGAATCCATAAAACCTGTAGGAGAATATGTGAGTAGTATGAAAGAGGCCGTTTTAGATAAAACAGTGTAATGACCATTTATTAAAGAAGGCGGAAAAAGAAAAATAAAAAAAGGGTTGACATCTTTTTTAAACGGGTGTATCATCACAACCATAAAGGCAATGGTGTCTTTGAGGTAAATACCTTGAAGACGCTTTTGCCTTTTTTTATTTAGCAAATATGAATATTTCGCTATGCATACAATAAATTATAGGAGGATTGAGAGATGTCCCAGAACAGTGAGCGTTTGAGCTGGTCCTTTGAAGAAGTTGATTCTAAGTTAAAGGACATCATGGTAAATATTTGTCATAACATGGCAGATGCGGCAGAGCGTTATGGAGCAAAAGGTAACTACGTTCTTGGAGCAAATATTGCTGGCTTTGAGAAGGTTGCTGAGGCTATGACCGCTCAGGGAATTGTTTAAGATATTGAGAATTGAATAGTGATAAAGGCAAAGGCGTCTTTAATGCAGAAAGCATTAAGGACGCCTTTCTTTATATAAAAATTCATAATAACGAGGAGGAATCATTATGAAGAATATTTCAGAGTATTTTGGATGTTTGGTATTCGATGACAGGGTAATGA
>JAFUKH010000065.1 GCA_017467845.1 Lachnospiraceae bacterium
ATAATGAAATACCTCCATACCTCATTATAACACAAATACTCACAAATAGCCACATAAAAATAAGAAAAATTTGACAAAAAAATACAGGCTTTTCAATGCCTGCGAGGATTTTTCTTTTATTCAACTGTCAAACTACCGTGTCAAGAAAAGGCAAAAATGAAATTAATTGTGGAAATTATTCAAAAAATGTGGAAAAAGTACTAGAATTGTGGTAAAACTATACTAAAGATATTTCATTCTGAGAGAGAAGAAGTCGGATATGGGGAGGGTGAAACAAATGGAATGCAATGAGGTATATTTTAAGAAGAGTGCGAATAAAAAGGCACTTGTAATCTGGCTCGTTTTATGTGTGGTTTTAACTGTTATAAATGCCATTGATGTAGCGAGAGGAGACCATGGTGTACCCTATTTTATTGCGTATATGTGTTTTTGTTGGATACCATTCTTTTTTGGATTGCTGATGTTAAAACTAAAGGGAATGGATTTTGCATATTATAAAGACATTGCTGCGATAGGTTACGGCTGGTTTTATATGATGACGCTGTTTACTACCAATTCACATTTGTCCTTTGCATTCTTTTTCCCATTGGCAAGTATGACCCTCTTATATAAGAATAAAGGATATGTAGTACGTGTCAGCGTAGCTGCATTACTCATGATGATTGGGTATGTGGTGAAGAATTATATGGCAGGACTGAATACGCCTGCGGATATCTATGCGTATGAGGTACAGCTTTTGTCAATGATACTCTGTAATATGGGGTTGATTTTGTCTATTAAGCATTTGATTACCTCTGATGGAACCATGATGGATTCTGTGCAGAGTAATCTGGACCGTGTAGTAAATACGGTGGAGCAGGTGAAGGATGCAAGTAATTCCATCGTGGAAGGTGTCACTGTAGTACGTGAGCTTACGGATGAGAACAAAGAGGGTGCACAGATTGTTGTGGAGAGCATGGAGGAGCTGGCAGAAAATAATACCACCCTTTATCAGAAAACCATGTCTTCCATGGACATGACTTCCAAGATTAATAATCAGGTAGAGAATGTGGCCGGAATGGTTCAGAATATGGTGCAACTGATTGACGGATCTTCCACCCATTCTACATTAAGTGCACAGGAGCTACAGGAGGTGGTAGTTTCCGCCAATGAGATGGCGAAGCTATCTCAGGAAGTGGGCGAAATACTGGTTGCTTTTAAATCAGAGTTTGAGATGGTTAAAACAGAGACTAGTACTATTGAAGAGATTACGGAAAGAACCAATCTTCTTTCTCTTAATGCATCCATTGAAGCTGCAAGAGCCGGTGAGGCAGGAAAAGGCTTTGCGGTAGTTGCGGGAGAAATTCGTAACTTAAGTATGGGAACCCAGAATTCTTCTACCAGAATTGTGGATGCGTTAAGCCGTCTGGAGGAAACTGCGGACAGAATGACGCATTCGATTACAAAAACTATAGAACTGATTCAGGACTCTCTTGAGAAAATTGAAAAGGTTAATGAAAGTGTTGCAATCATTGCGGATGACTCTCTGATGCTGGGCAACAACATCCAGCAGGTAGATTCTGCAATGAAGGAAGTAGAAGCGTCTAACCAAAGCATGGTAGACAATATGAAGCAAATCTGTGATGTCATGATTGCCATGACCACCAGTGTGGAGAATACGGATCATGCTAATAAAGCAATGCTTAGTAAGTACGAGGAGACCTCGCGAAATGTGGAGCATATCGAAGAGGTAGTAGGTAGTCTTATGGAGCAGCTGGGTATGGGTGGTTTCATGGGCGTAAAAGATATTAGCGAGGGCATGCGTATTACTCTCTATTCCAAGAAGCAAGAGAACCATGCATGTAACGGTACCATTTTGAAATTGCAGGGTAATACGCTGCAGGTAGAGATGGACGAAAAGCTTGCCGAGGAATTTCTTGTGGCCGGAGGCTCTGCAGATATGCAGATGAAGGCTGCTGTGGGAAGTGTTCTTTATGTCTGGGATGCACCGGAAGTGGTGGCTACAGACAATAAAGCCGCTGGGCAGTATGTGATTATTTTACGCAATAATCCTAAGGTAATGAACAGACGTAAATATCCTCGTATGCCGATTCATGATGCCTGTACCATAAAGGTGGAAGGAGAAGAGGTTTCTTACGACGGCAGAATGATGAATATCAGTGCCGGTGGGTTTGCATTTGGTAGCAGAGCCAAGGAGCTGGGAGATATCAAAGGAAAGGTGGTGGAAGTGGAGATTCCCACCATAGCGATTCCCGCTTGTAAGAAATTAACCGGAGATGTTCTTCGTATTTCAGAGAGCAGCGGACAGTTTGTTATCGGATGCCGCCTCTTTGAAGACCATTTGACCATTAAGGAATATGTGGAAAAACACTATAAGGGACAGTAGGTTTTAGAGGGATGTTGCAAAATGTGACCTGAAAAAGGATGTTGTGCGGGGAATACCTCCCCTACGTTTGCATGGCTTAGAAAAAATGCGTAGTAATTTCCAAAACTGCCTTTTGCGTTCGAGTTGTGTTTTTTCCACCCGTTAGACACTTGGCGTATCTGTCCTGCATAGGGCGGATTCCTTACGTAAACATAAATGCCGGCTTTCGTTTGGGATTATGTCTCTGTATTTGTAAACTGTTCGAAACTGCTTAAATTTCACAAAGTGGCGAATTACGTTCTGGGATTAGTCAATGTCTGTTCAAGCTTCGAACAAAATAAATAGGACTGTTCGTCCATGGTTAGAC
>JAFUKH010000008.1 GCA_017467845.1 Lachnospiraceae bacterium
CCCCTTACCACTCTGCAAAAAAGATGGCTCAAAGCCATTTTGCTGGATGAGCGCATTGGTCTTTTCCTGGAGAATGCGCAGCTGGATATTCTACATGCCTATTTAAAAAATATAGAACCTCTCTTTACCCCGGAGAACTTTTACTACTATGACAGATTTCAGGATGGGGACGATTTCACTTCCTCCAAGTACGTGTGTCATTTTCGCACTTTGCTGGAAGCTATTCGCAAGAAGCAATATGTGGACATCCGCTTCTGCTCCAGGCGTAGCAAGGATGTCTGCCATACCTACCTACCCTGTCGCATAGAATACTCTGCCAAGAACGACAAATTTCGTGTACTCTGCATTTCCGGCAAAAATGTAACATCCCCACGGGTAGAAATTGTAAATATTTCCCGTATAGATAGAATAACACCTACAGAGAAAACGTATGATGGAGAAATCGATCTTGCAGAGGCAATCAGAACCTCCTATTACAAAGATCCGGTAAAACTCCTGATTACCACCAAGCGCAACACCTTAGAGCGCACCATGCTTCATTTTGCCAATTATGAAAAGCGAACCAAAAAGCTGGATGATGACACCTACGAATGTCAGATTTTCTATAACAGCATGATGGAGACGGAGCTCTTAATCGAGATATTATCCTTTGGCCCCACCATCAAGGTTCTTGGACCGGAAGATTTTCTGACCAAAGTAAAAGAAAGAGTTCGAAGGCAAATTGCATTAATGTGATGTATTTATCACTTTTATATTGACAGGCTCCTATAGGAGTGATATATTTATCACATCACGTGACAAATATATCACTTCCAAAAAGGAGATCACTCTTATGACTACTACGAAAGCCAAACCCAAAAAGGCATCTAAAGTAAAACAGGCTGCATGGGCTGCAGTCTTAGATGCGGCAGTAATCGCCAGTAATCTTACATTGATTGCTAAAGAACAAATGATTTTCACCGCCGAGGACTATCTTGCACCACTCCCCTTACCAATCATGATTCCTATGATTACCCTTATATTACTGGTTATCATCTGTATTCTGACCATATCTCAAACCAAGAATGCTGAAAAGGATGACGAATTATCAAAATTGAACAGATATAAAGCAGGTTACCTTTCACAATACATTTTTATTGCAATCATCATTATCCTCATTTGGAATATTCAGGATTTTCGTTTTGCATTTACAGAGGATCCGGTAGACAATTTCCTCCGCATCCCTATCATCTTCGTGATGCTTGCCCAATTTATTGAAAATATTACTTTCATTATATTAGAAAAACGCGGCTTAGAATAGGATGGTGAACACATGGCAGTAATGACAACCAAAATCAAAGAATACCGCGCAAAACTGGATATGAAGCAAGATACGTTGGCAGAGCTGGTTGGTGCCCGTCGGGAAACCATCATTCGTATTGAGAAGGGGCAATACAACCCTTCCCTAAAGCTGGCAATGGATATCGCCAAAGTCTTGGGAACAACCGTAGAAGAACTCTTTTTCTTTGAGGAAGAATAATATACTTGCCTTTACAGAGGATATATTTTCCTATATACTATTTTTGATAAATTATGATAGAAAGAGGGGGAAATATGAATAACAACGGGTTCATGTTAAAGTTTTGTGGGTTCCTTGCAGTGGTTTTTCTACTGGTTTTTGCAAGCGAAGGCTCCTACATAATTGAAGACATGCAATTAAATCCTAACGACTATGCCCGCATCACAGATGTGGAATATAAAGCTGTTGTGGTGGACGAACCGGGCAGCGAGGGCAAAGTACTTATTACAGAACGGCTGACCTTCGATGTACATGCCGCTTCTGAATATAATCTTTTCTGGGAACTATGGCGCGACCTTCCGGAAGATTATATAGATGGTGTAAAGGTTGACTATACGGTACATTCCGTAAAACAGATTATGCCGGATGGTACCGAAGTCATCTATGATGAAAGTCCCAAGCTGTATTGGGATGACTACGATTATGTCAGCTATAATCCCTACTACGGACCGGGTAAATGGTATCACAGTGAGGGTCCTTACGATGAGAGCGATGCACAGTATGAATGTGTATTCTTCTATGTAGACGGATTATATCGCGAAGAAGTTGTATTTGAAATCGAGTACGAAATGCACAATGCAGCGCTGCGTTATAATGACTGCTCGGACTTGTATCTGGCACTTTATTCCGGAACCACTATCCAGCATCTGAATTCCTTTAAGGCACAGATTTTGTTCCCTAATGAGGATATGCCCTCAGCCGGAAACTATGACGTCTACACCTATGGAACCAATGCGAATGAATTCCCTGTAACAGAGTCGGCAACCCTGAATCCCGGATACTATACCTTCTCCTTTGAACTGGATGAGGAAGACTTGCAGTTCAGACCCTATAATCAGTACATTGAATTTGATCTAGTATCCCATGGTACGGATAAGCATATCTTTACTGAATATGCTCCTTCCAACTACTATTCTAATGATGATGTATTGGCTGAGATTTATGAAGAGCAGCAGGCTTATGCCTCTACGCCAGCCAGATATAAGACTATTAAGACAGTAGTCTTCGTTGCGCTAACTGCCTGTGGAATCTATGCTTTATTCTATGCCTTTACCATCAAAAATCGCATGAAATCAAAACACACTTTCTACACTCCAACAATGGATATGGAGCTGTTTCGTGAGATTCCCAGCGATTTAGACCCTAATTTTGCTGCGGCTTTAGTTTTCTGTAAGCACAAAGCACCAAAGGATGATTCTGGTATTTATTCCGCAATCTTACTTAGTTTAGCACGTAAAAATTACATTGATATAGAAGAGGTTAGTCTTGGCAACATAAAGATTACCATTAAGAAGCCCGCGGTGCAGGCTCCTCCGCAGGTAACTATGACAGATATGGGATTGGAAACTCCTATGTATAACGTAGAATCCCCGGCTCCTGTGGAGACCTTTGAGCCGCTTACTCCTTGTGAAGAGTATTATTATAATCTCCTGGTTCGTCATGCTTCAGGAGATACTATCTTTATGAGTACTCTTCAGCAACGAATCTCTTCCGATTACTACAATACACAAACTTTCGTAAAGAATATAGACAATTCCGTAGTAAATATCGGTGTAAAGGACGGCTACTTCCAGAAAGCAGATTATACTCAGCCTCAGAAGGAGATTAAATCCACCGCCAAATTCTTATGGATTACCGGAATTTTGCTCATTACTCTGGTAAATATTATTTCTTATCAGACTCGTTTGGAATTGGCGTTCGGTGCATTCTTTATCTCCGGTGTTTGCTTTATGATTAGTTCCGTTTATCTTAAGAAGCAAGCAGAAAAATTCGTTCTACTGACACAGTTCGGCGAGGATGAATATGCAAAGTGGAGAGGTTTATACAACTTCTTAAACAGTGATACTCTCATACATGAGCGTACCATTGTAGAATTGCCCCTTTGGGAAAAGTATTTGGTATATGCAACCGCATTCGGTCTTTCCGAAAAGGTTATCAAGGCAATCACTATCAGATGTCCGGAAGCTGCTGCAAGTGCTAGTCCGGTACTGAACAACACCTATCATCGTTCCAGAAGTTTCCGCAGCTGTGGTCGTTCTTTCCACTCTGCGGTACGATCCGGTTCCCACGGTGGCGGTTACCATGGCGGAGGCGGCGGCTTCGGATATGGTGGCGGTGGCCGCGGAGGCGGCGGTGGTGGCGGCGGCCACTAATTCCCGCCGAATAATTTCCAAAGCTGCTTTTTGCGTTCGAGTTGTGTTATTTCCACCCGTTAGACACTTGGCGTATCTGTCCTGCATAGGGCGGATTCCTTACGTAAACATAAATGCCGGCTTTCGTTTGGAATTATGTCTCTGTATTTGTAAACTGTTCGAAACTGCTTAAATTTCACAAAGTGGCGAATTACGTTCTGTGATTAGTCAATGTCTGTTCAAGCTTCGAACAAAATAAATAGGACTGTTCGTCCATGGTTAGACATC
>JAFUKH010000066.1 GCA_017467845.1 Lachnospiraceae bacterium
CCGTAACATCCATACGCATACAAATCAAGGTTTTGGCTTCACCCAGAGAATTCCTCTCTATGCATACGAATGTCAGATTCTCATAACGCTCCTCATCCCAAAGAGAGTGAGTTAAATATGTAACGTACTGCACATCTTCTGTAAAGCATTTCTTAAGATTCTCCAATCTCAAATGCTCTTCCAAATAAGCCTTCTCATCCTCTTCCATCAGCTTACGCACCGCATATGCTGCATATACGGAATAGGCACCCTTTTCCGGAATTTCTCCCCGAAAAGGCTTACTGTTACTAAGGTACTCATAAGTACCGCATTCTACATCAATCTCTACAAAACGATTCAGAATCGTCTGCATAGCCTTGGAGATATGCTTAGACTTCCTGCCTTCCAACTCCAACGCCTTACGTTCCATCAAGAAACTAACAAATAGATATATTACGTAAATAACAAATAGAATCAAAACAATATAAAGCAGTTCAAAGCCGGTCTGATTGGCAGCATAAATATTATCATACAATGCTTCATCCGGATAAATCTGTACCAAAAACCAATTATTCACCTCAATAGGCTGAATATATCCTGTTGTTCCGCCCAGCTCTGTCTGATAAGAAAATGTAGCCGCCATCCAATTCCTTAATGCATCCCGGATTATTCCCTCTTCTTCTTCAGAAAAATGCTCCCGGTTAGAAAGACAGTTCAAGAAGTTAGGACCGAATTCATTGTATACAGATGCAATAACGGTTCCGTTGGAAGAACATAGAAATGCTTCTGCATCATGCCCCTGAAATACTCCTGCCAAAAGCTCCGAAACATAATCTAAATCACATAAACCAAGCAAAACACCGATTATTTGTTCATTCTTGTACACCGGAGTATAAAATCCCAGCAAATCTTCCCCATTTATTCTGGAATTCTGTATAAAACAGACTCCCTCATTTCCGTTCATACCATCCAGATAATATATTCTGTCAATTACAGTAGTCTCCAGACCATCTGAAGAATGATTTATACCATCTTTATCAACAAAGCGCACATAATCAAAATGAGTATTCACTTCAAGCTCCATCAGTCGTTCTCTGTCAACCTCTTCCGATTTTGCAGTCTGCCCATAAATATACGCCAAATCTCCAATTGCAAAAATCTTATCTGCAAAAGCATCCTCCAGGCGATACTCCTTTAAAATGGTAGACTCACAAATTGTCGCTTTCGCCTCCTCTGTTTCACGTAGTGCATTCTGCTTAGAAAAATAAGCAAATGCCGCTAAGACCCCCAGAAGCAATAACACTATAGCAATTAAATTAGTTGTTTTCTGGCGTAGTAGCTTTTCCACAACTCTCCCCCTCGTCAATAGTACCAAATATCTACAAAAAATTATATCACTATAGGGGAAAAATAACAATAAAAAGGTTCGATAGAATAATATCGAACCTTTCCACAAAACTCATCCCTAAAGTTAATCAAAATCTTCTCTACTTCCGCAGATAACTGAGCCATCTCGGTAGTAGACTTTACCACATCCGCCAGCTGCTCTGAGCTGGTCTTGGCATGGGTTACGGAACCATTGGTCAGAGTTACTACCTCCGAAATCAGGCCGGCAACATTCCCTACCTGCATATCAATCTTATTGGTCATATTCAAAGAAGAACTTGTCCTCTTATGCAGTACATCATTATTCGCCGATAAGGCTTCCATGCTGTGTACAACATTATTTGCACCTTCCATATTTTCATCGGAAAGCTCTCTTACTACCGTGAACACCATCAACTACAGATACAACATCATCTACAACATTTGTGAACTTTTCACAATCTTTTTTTAATCAATTGTTTTGCCAGACAATTTTTCCATTAATGATTGTAGCCTTCACACAGAAAGTGGTCTCCAAAGGATTTCCCTTGCATATCACAATATCGGCATCTTTCCCCACTTGCAGACTCCCCACCAGGTGATCCACACGACAGATACGCGCAGCATCTATAGTTATTGCACGAAGTGCTCCCCATTCATCCATGCCTTCTTTTACAGCTAACGCTGCACTCAGAGGCAAATACTGTATGCGGACCACCGGATGATCTGTAGTTAATGCCACGGGCACGCCGGCATTTTGTAGGATACCTGCAGTCTTAAAATCAGACAAACTCACTTCCTTTTTACTGCGGGATGCCATGGAAGGTCCTACAATCGCAGGGAATCCACTTTTCACAATTTTCTCTGCAATTAAATGCCCCTCCGTACAATGGTCCAATGTCAAATCCAAGTCAAACTCCTTTGCTATTCGTATTGCGGTAAAAATGTCATCTGCCCGATGTACATGTGCCTTTAAAGGAATCTTCTTATCGAACAAATCCCGGTAACTCTCCATTATGAAATCCATTTTCCACCCCGGGGTTCCTTCCTCTTCAAAATACTGTTTTGCTTTAAAAAGTTCCTCACGAATCAGTGCAGCAACCCCCATACGTGTAGAGGGTATATTTCCGTTCATCCCATAATTTGTCATAGGATTTTCTCCGAACGCAATTTTTATGGCTGCCGGTGCAAGGACAACCATATCGTCAATACATCGTCCATCCGTTTTGATAAATGCGAACTGTCCTCCGATGGGATTGGCACTTCCCGGCCCCACCATTACTCCGGTAATTCCCGTTGCAATAGCATTGTGGAATGCGCTATCCATGGGGTTTACCGCATCAATAGCACGCATGGCAGGAGTAACAGGATTAGTTCCTTCATTACTTTCATCCCCCTGACCGCTGATTTTTTCCTCTGCAATCCCTATATGGCTATGTGCATCAATAAATCCCGGAAAAACCAAAAGACCTTCTGCATCAAAGATTTCCATATTCTCATTCGGAATGACATTTTCTCCGATTTCCGCAATTTTTCCATCCTTAATAAGTAAGTCTCCAAATATGGGGCATCTGGTTTCCATGGTATATATAATTCCATTTTTGATTAAAAGCATAAAGCACACCTCTTTTTTCCAATATATAGCATTATGTATAGCTTTCCAAATTCGTGGCAAACTATACATGTAATAAAAAAGGAGGTGACATGCATGAGCTATAATCAGAATAATAACAATTCAATTCAGCAGAATAATCAGAGAAATAATCAGAATCAGAAAAATAACCAGAAGAGCAACCAGTGCCAGAAGAATAATCAGGAGCAGCAGAATCAGAAAAACAAATAATACTTGCTGACTCATCTGCGCATAAAAAAGATCCGGTATCATCAATACCGGATCTTTACATACCACTTATTTAATTAAGCATTCATCTGTGCAGCAACTTCTGCAGCAAAGTCTTCGTTCTTCTTTTCCATACCCTCGCCTACTTCAAAACGAACAACCTTCTTGATAACGATAGAGCCGTTTACAGACTTCAGATATGCAGAAACCGTCTGCTTTCCATCTTCTGCCTTAACGTAGGTCTGGTCTAATAAGCAGATTTCCTTTAACTGCTTAGAGATACGACCTTCAATCATGCCACCAAACATCTTATCAGCGGTGATGTTAGCCTTGTCAGCCATAGCCAAACCTGCAAGAGAAGCCTTAGCTGCATCTGAAAGGAAGTTGAATAAGAAGTTCATATTGCTCTTCTTCTCTTCATAAATAGCAATATCCTCATCGCTCCAAACCTTCTCTGAGCATGCCTTGCTAATCAATGCGTTTAAGATAGGCTTAGGAAGAGATGCAGGATCATTAAGAGAAGCATCTACAGTAATCTCTCTCATCTTATCGATTTCAGCATCTGAAATCTCAGCTCTGCTGATGTACTGAGGATTCATCGCTGCAACCTGCATTGCTACATTGGTAAGAGCTTCCTTAACGTCTGCCGCACCATCAGCAGCTACGATTACACCAATCTTACCACCTGCATGAAGGTAGCTTGCTACACAATCACCGGAAACCTTCTCAAATCTACGTACGGATAATTTCTCACCGATAGTAGCGGTCTTCTCAATTAATACATCCTTAAGACCATTCATTTCAAGAAGTGCTTCAATATCTTCACCGTTTTTACCGCCGTTTAAGCCGGAAGTAAGAGCGTTATCTGCTACTAACTGTACAAATTCCTGGAAAGTATCATTCTTAGCAACGAAGTCTGTCTCAGAGTTAACTTCTGCTACAACTGCCTCGTTTCCATTTACTGCAACACGAGCAATACCTTCTGCTGCAATTCTGGAAGCCTTCTTCTCCATCTTAGCAGCACCGCTCTTCTTTAAGATATCGATCGCTTCTTCCATGTTACCATCGCTCTCGCCAAGTGCTTTCTTACAATCCATCATACCTGCGCCGGTTAATTCACGCAGTTCTTTTACCATAGCTGCTGTAATTGCTGCCATTTTGTTTTCCTCCATTATATTTAAATCTCTTTTTAAAAAAGCGGATTACCTGAATAATCCGCTTTTAAGTTCACTTTGTAGTTCGATTATGCTTCCTCAGCAACCTCTTCGATATCAGTAGCTTCTACAGCAACATCTTCTGCAGTGTAAACAGCTTCACCCTGATTAGCTTCGATTACAGCATCTGCCATCTTAGAAACGATTAACTTAACTGCTCTGATAGCGTCATCGTTACCAGGGATGATGTAATCTAATTCTTCAGGATCACAGTTGGTATCGCCGATACCGATTAAGGTAATTCCTAAGTTGTGAGCTTCCTGGATACAAATCTTCTCCTTCTTAGGATCTACAACGAAGATAGCGTCAGGAATTCTGGTCATATTCTTGATACCGCCAAGGTTCTTCTCAAGTTTTTCCCATTCCTTCTTAAGCTCGATAACTTCCTTCTTAGGTAATACATCAAAGGTTCCGTCCTGAGACATGGTCTCGATTGCGTTTAATCTTTCGATACGTGACTGGATGGTCTTGAAGTTGGTTAACATACCACCTAACCATCTCTCGTTTACATAGTACATACCGCAACGCTCTGCTTCAGTCTTAACTGCATCCTGAGCCTGCTTCTTGGTACCTACGAAAAGAATAGTACCACCCTGTGCAGCGATTTCGGAAATTGCATTGTAAGCTTCGTCAACCTTGCCTACAGACTTCTGTAAGTCGATGATGTGGATACCGTTTCTCTCGGTGAAAATGTATGGAGCCATCTTAGGGTTCCATCTTCTGGTCTGATGTCCGAAATGAACACCTGCTTCTAATAACTGCTTCATTGAAATAACGCTCATGTTTTTTCCTCCATTTGGTTAGAATCTCCCGCATTCCTTTTCTGCCAGACCGCGCTAAAGTCCGGTTAGCTCTGATACCACACAGCAACTGCTGACACCAATATCAAATCAGAATACGTGCTTTATAAACAACATTCAAATATTAGCATACATAGAAAAAACATGCAAGACATTTTTTCCAAATTCCTGCATGTTTTTAATTTGTTCTTGTAATAATCTTCGCCAGCTCTTCATAAGAAAGTCCCGGCTTAATCTTATAAATTCCGGAATTCACTAATCTGGAATAGCCGTTATCACATAGGTAATCATCAAAATCCAGATAATCCTCAATAAGCCCCAGCTCTTCCATCCTCTTCGCTACAGTAGCAGAATGCTCCCCACTGTATACAGTTAGTGTAACGGTTTCTCCC
The DNA here is from genome assembly GCA_017467845.1 of Lachnospiraceae bacterium. Taxonomy (GTDB): domain Bacteria; phylum Bacillota; class Clostridia; order Lachnospirales; family Lachnospiraceae; genus Acetatifactor. Next base: position 5,591 of record JAFUKH010000066.1, read on the forward strand.
GGTTGCGGTGTATCTGCCGGTTCCTCCTCTGATTCCACTACCGGCTCATCCATAGGCACTTCTGTAGATACAGGCTCTTGTATTTCTTCTGAAGACTCCTGTGGTGCCTCCGTAGGCTCCTCCACACTCGGCTGGATCGTTTCTTCTACCGGCTCTTCTGTAGGCGCCTGAGTAACCTCTACAGGCTGCTCTGTTTCTGCAAGACTTTCCTCCTGCTGCTGACTTATCAGCGTCTTGGAGGAAGTTACCATCCCAAGCTCGGTAGCTCTTTGAATCACTTCTTCATCTGTCATTGTACCCTTACCTGAAGATGCAATTATCATAATTAGGGCGGTCACGAAAATTCCGATTCCCAGCCCTCGCAAATAATACTTAAGCTTCATTTCTCATCATTCCTTAAACAACTCAATTACCAGCTTTACCTCACCAACGCCGAGGCCAAGCTCTTTTGCAATCTGTACATCACTGTTTCCTAATCTGTGTAATGCCAAAATCGCTTCATTTCTGTTGGCGATTGCCTGTCTCTCATCCACCACAGGCTGCGCCATCTCCTCCTGTGCATTAAGCTCTGCAAGAACATCCTCCCTGATGGTCAGATGCTCCGCATTCACATTAAGTGCTTGGAATACCGGAATGACTTCTTTTGCTTTTTCAACTTCCTTTACCGCTTCTTTTACAGCAGCCTCTGCTTCCTTGGCAGTCTTATCCACCTCTGAAACAGTATTTTTCAGATTCGTATGCTTGTCGTTGAGCATGTCATATAAGAACATCACTTCCTGATGATTCTTATTAATCTCAGAAAGTACCGTATCTGAATATTCACTGACTGCCATAATCTTTTCGTTAGAAAGACGCTCCAAAGAACGTTCTGTCTTCTCCATTGCATAGATAATGGCTTCATCTACGGTATCATCTACCTGGCCTTTAATCTGGCTCATCTCACCAGCAATCAATTCCCTGATTTCCTCTTTTGCCAGTCCCAATACTTCTTCCGAATCTTCCTTCTTTACCGGTATCACAAAGCTGAGTATAAAAACAACAGCACCGACTACCAGTAATAAAATCTCCATAACTTCCATTTGTAATTACTACCCTTTATATTTTAATATCAAATCCACGGGAAGCACCCTTGAGTACAACTGATTCCGAAGGACTACTCTTGCGATTTTTACCCCCATCACTATGATAAGAATTTGATCCCTTATCCCTTGCATCAAAATTCTTATTCTGCCACACGGCTTCATCCTGCTTATTCACCTGACGAACCTTCTGCGTAGTGTCTTTCTGGACCTTCTGTCCGGCCATTGACTGCATCAAAGGCCCTTTACTGTCCTCATTATGTTTAATTGTGGTAAAATCCTGGGTTCTTGCAATGGTTGCTAATTCAATAGAACCGAATGACATCTTATCCCCCCTATTATAAACCGGTCATCTTTACATTACCCTGAACCTTTTCAAATCTGCAGAAATGGTTGGTCGTTTGGACAACCATAGACAAATCACCGATTACAATCTTTGTTCCCGGGTGTACACTTCCCTTTACGACTACCTTAGCCGAACTCTGTGAATTCAGCTGTTCCTGCATCTTTTCATAGAGTTCATACTTTTCTGCAAGCTCTTTCTTTTTAAGATCCACCATAAAAGCAAGCTTTTTAATATAAGCTAACTGTTCATCAGAAAATTTAGCACCCTTCGCTTTTTTCTCTGCAAAGGAAGCAATAATCGGCTGGCTACTCTTAATGACCTTCTGAATCTCCACAAGCTCCTTGGAGAGCTCGGTAAAGTTTTCCTTTAATTTCGGATTAGAGCCTACCTCGACAATGGTACTTGCCCCCATATCGGAGCCTAAGTTTTTCACCGTAATTTTATTGGCTGCAGAAACCTTACCACCGGTAATGAATCCACGCTTACCATCTACTTCAATCTCTGTACCAGCCTGAAGTTGACTATGCAGAACGGACTCTGCATGAATGTAACCTTCGGCTTCTGCAGTAACGCTCTCCAGAAATTTTGCAATAATATTGCCACCGGCTTCCAGCCTTCCTTTACCCATACCATTCATACCACGGGCAATAACAATATTACCATCCGCCTTGATATAAGCACCTTCTACAACGCCATTCACCACGATATTTCCCTTTGCAGAAACAGAGAAATTGGACTTCACATTGCCGTTAATCTGAACACTGCCTTCAAATACGATATTACCGGTACTGTTATCTACGTTTTCAACAATGTATAAATCAGATACAAAAACCTGATCATCCACAAGTGTTACATGACCATCTACGCTGGAATACAGACAGAGACCATCTTCAGATAAGTACATATTGTGTCCAAAACGATGCTTCATACCCTTAACATCTCTGGAGTTGATGTACTCACCGCAGATATTCACACCGGTCTCACCCTTTTCCTCCGGGGTAATCTGTGCCAGCAAATCGTCCTTTTTACAATGACAAATTGCATTCAGATTAAAGAAGTCAACACTTCCGTCCTCTAAAAGTGTAGGCTGGGCATGCTGGTCTGTATTGAAGAAATACTCAATGCTGGCATCTCTTCCCTCTCCTGCCGGCTTACCTTTGGCTACTACGATGTTTTCACAATATCTGCGCTCCGCAAAAAAACTCTCAATCGCATCCGTCTGAATACCTGTAATAACCTTACGGAACTTTAAATCCTTAATGAACTCATCCATGGTCATCAGTTCACCGGTAGCAGAAGGTGCCGTAAATCTGGCAACTGCTTCCATTTTATCCTGACTGATGTTAATCACATAATTCTCATTCACCTTAGGACATTCTCCTGCGCCTAAAGTCATAATCATTTCTTTTTTAGATTCAATGTTATTTTTAAGCGTAGAAAAGTCATAGACCACATGACAATAATCTAAATGGTCCACGACTTCACTTAAAAGAATATCCTGTCCACCGTCCTTCGGCGGAATAAGCTTCAGACCAAATCCGCCCTGTATATTCACTAATTTAAAGTAACCATTTCTCATCATTTTTTCCCCGTTATCTTGTCGCTTAAAATTCCCATATACTGACCCATCTTGGTCTTCATTTTCTGTAATGCTCTTGTGTGAAGCTGAGAAACTCTGGATTCTGAAATTTCCAGAATACTGGCAATTTCTTTTAACGTCAGCTCTTCATAATAATAGAGTTGAATCACTCTGCACTCCTTCTCTGTCAGAAGCTGAAGTGCATCTCCCAAAACCTTCGTCAGCTCTTCCTTCTCAATATTTTCTTCCGGTGTTTCAAAACGACTGGAGGTACATCCACTGTAATCATGTGACACATCGCTTCCAGCCTCCATATATTCGTTTAAGGATACCACACCGGTAATCTTCATCTGAGATTGCATATCTAAGTATTCTTCGCCACTAATCCCCAATTTCTCAGCGATTTCTTCATCGGTAGCACTTCTACCGGTGGTACCTTCAATTTCGCGAATCACACTGTCAATCTGCTTCTGTTTCTGTCTAATTGTACGCGGAATCCAATCCATCTTACGAATCTGATCCAGAATAGCGCCCCTTATACGCAAAGAAGCATAGGTTTCAAACTTTACCTCTTTCATGGTATCAAACTTATCAATTGCATCAATAAGTCCGAAGATACCATAACTGACTAAATCTTCATACTCCACATTATAACCAAGATACATACTTAGTCGTCCGGCAACAGTTTTAACCAGTGGAGCGTACTCCAATATGATTTTTTCCCTTACTTCAGGAGTTTTCCCTCTTGAGTATTCCTCCCAAAGGCTCTTCTTGCCAGCTTCATCCATACTATCCTACTTCTCTCTCTCCCTCGCCTGACTCTTGCTGCATTTGTAGTTCTTCCTGCTCCTTCAGTTCTTTTTCCCTAGCCTCTTCTTCCGCTTTACGCTTCTCTTCGTTCTGCTTATCGAAGTAGTCCAGAACTCTCTTCATTAAGACCCCCAACAGGTAAAACACAAACATCACAATCGATAAAACCAAAAGCTTATCGATAATAGAGCACTCTTTGATGTATGTCATAACACAAGCAAATGCTCCTGCTACCAACATCAAAATGAAAGGCATAGTCCTTCTGTTCATAAAGGCCTTCCTCCACTATATAATTGTCTCTGCTTTTCCTACCGCACGTATATGAAACTCACCGGTCTCCGGATAAAAAGTGACCGTTCTACCATAGTTAAGTCCTGTATCCTCAGCCAAAATCGGGATTCCAAGCTGTGCTAAGACCTTCTTGGTAGCTTCCACATTTCGCGCACCAATCTGCATCATGGAATTCTGGCTTGCAAATTGGAACATTGTAGCTCCACCTGCAATCTTTGCAACCATGCGACTTCTTTTTGCCCCCATCGCTTCCATCTGCTTTACAAGCTCTACGATTCCGGTATCCGCAAATTTCGCAACATTCGCTGCACTGTTATGTATTGCGGTACTATCCGGAAGCATAATATGTGCTAATCCACCGATTAAAGTCCCCGGATCACGGATGGCTATTCCCACACAGGAACCAAGTCCCAATGTAATCACACCATCCGGAGCCTTGCAGGGCTTCAAATCAGCCATTCCAACCTTGATTATTTCACCCATTTTTCATCCCTCTTTACATAATCCCAAGTGCCTTCAAAATCTTCTCATAAGAAGGTATATCGGGAATTAATATAAAGTAGCCATCAATTTCAACATCATCATAAAACTGAGACTGGATTAATAAAATATTATCACCAATAATGCCAAACTCAATTGCAGGAACGCTCAAAATTGCGCCCGCCATATCAATTGTAAGACTTGGCGGTGTGGGATAAATCATTAAATTGGTAAGTGTGGAAAGAGAATTCAGGTATGCACCGGTAATAATATTACTGATTTCCTTCAGTGCCGAAAGCTCCATCTCATCAAAGTTCGGATTTCCTGATTCATAACCCATCATCAGTTTTTTAATCAAACCTCTGGCTGCTTCCAGCTCAATCAGGAACATAATGCTTCCTGTAATATCTCCTTCTACACCGAGTAAAATTCCACACATGGTCTTTTCTTCTCCGCCCATTATGGCACCGACTTCGGAGAAATCAAGGAGCCTAACCTGCGGAACACGCATGTCCACCTTGCACTGTAGCATCTGGGACAATGCTGTCATGGCGTTTCCGGCGCCAATATTTCCAATTTCTTTCAGAACATCAACATACATTTCTGAAACATCATTTAAATTAAAATCAGCCATGCTTCGTTTTACCTTCCCTTACACCATGCTTTCTGCACGATGTGACTGCATCCCTATTTACGCATTCTCTTTCTCTTGTAATAATAAATTCAAATCCAATAAAGAAATGAGCTGTTCATCATGCTTACCAATCGCGTTAACAAAATTAGCTCCCTCTGTATTAGCAGAATCATAAGAAACCTTCTCAATGTGCTCGGAATCCAGAGTAACAACCTCCTTCACCTCATCAACAATGATACCTACCGTACCGTGCTGTTCTAACTTAAGAATGATAATACGAGATGTTCTGGTAATCTCATCCTCCGGTAAAAACATTTTAAGTCTGGCACTCATTACAGGAATAACTTCACCACGAAGATTGATTACTCCCTTTAAATACTCAGGTACTTTAGGAACTCTGGTAATTCCTTGCATTCTAATAATGTTATCTATGTACTTAATGTCGATACCGTACTGCTCTTCTCCTAAGCGAACAACAATATACTGAACACCGTCACTTCCAACAACTCTTAATTCATCCATGTCGCTATCCCCTTTCCTAAATCAAAGCATTTGCATCTAAAATCAGAGCCACTTCACCATCACCTAAGATTGTTGCACCACTGATAAACTTGCACTGCTTGATATATTTTCCTAAGGACTTAATAACGATTTCCTGCTGACCAATCAATTCGTCAATAACAAGACCGGCCTGCTTGTCACCCTTCTTAACGATAACAACTTCCATGCTCTCGTCAGGAGACTTTGTGCTTTCAATATCCAATACCTCATTTAAACGAATCAAAGGAATAACGGTTCCACGAAGGTGAATAACTTCCTTATTCTGAACGGTCTTAATCTCTGATGGATGAATATCTTCGATTGTCTGGATGGAACCAAGAGAGATTGCGTACTTCTCTCCACCAACCACAACCATAAGAGACTGGATAATTGCTAAGGTTAAAGGAAGACGGATAATCCATGTGCTACCTTCACCTAATTTACTCTTAACTTCTACTTCTCCGCTAAGAGCTTCAATCTTAGACTTAACAACATCAAGACCTACGCCTCGGCCGGATACATCAGTAACTGCTTTTGCAGTAGAGAAGCTTGGAAGGAATAACAAATCAATAATCTCTTTATCAGACATATTTGCAGCCTGCTCGGGAGTGATGGCTCCTCTTTCCAGAGCCTTATTCTTAACCTTCTCAACATCAATACCATTACCATCATCACCCACTTCGATGACTACATTGTTACCATCCTGATAAGCATTCAGGAAAATAGAACCTGTTTCCGGCTTACCACGCTGTGCACGAACTTCTGCTGATTCCAGACCATGGTCAGCGGAGTTACGTAATAAATGCATTAACGGATCGCCGATTTCATCAACCACGGTACGGTCAAGTTCTGTGTCCTCACCTGACATATAAAGCTCCATCTTCTTACCAAGCTTCTTGGAAAGATCACGAATCATACGTGGGAACTTATTAACAACGCTTTCGATTGGCACCATTCGAACCTTCATAACAGATTCATGAAGATTGGTGGTAACGCTCTCTAAGTATTCAATCTGCTCATTAAATGCACCACTATGCTGGGTCTCATCCTGACTGGAAATAGACACCAAAGAGTTCTTTGCAATAATAAGCTCACTAACAAGATTCATAAGTGAATCCAGTTTTTCAATATCTACACGGACAGTTCTGTTTACTACAGGCTTGCCCGGTGTCTGCTTCTTCTCAGCCTTCGCTGCCGGAGCGGTTCTCTCAGCAGGAGCCTCTGACACAGCAGTCGCTGTAGCTACAGGTGCTTCCTTAACAACCTTCTTCTCCTCAGCAATATTCATTTCCTTCATATCAATAATGTCACCAAGGACACTTTCGATTTCAGAAACATTTTCTGCAGCCTTAATAATATCTTTCACCTCAGCATCAGAAACAACGATTAAACTGAAGTCACGTTCAAATTTTTCATCCTCAATATCCTGAGCGGGAGGATTGGAAACGATAATTTCTGAGTTTTCTTCTACGGCCTTGAAAACAAGGAACGCTCTCGCAGCCTTTAAAATACAACTCTCCTGTACGGTGATAGTCAATCCGTAAAGCTTCTTACCCTGACGAACTGCTTCCTCCATTACATCCTTCTGAGCACCATCTAAAGCAATACTAAGCCATTTCTTGCCATCTCCCGAAGCAGAATCTGCCTTCGCTTCTTCCTTCTTTTCAGGTGCCGGTGCCGCTGCTCCGCCCTTGCTGTTCAAAATAGCATTCAACTGATCGATAAGATGCTGATTGTCATTAGTACCTTCATCAGCAGATTCCTTAATGTTGGATACATACTCATCAAGAGCATCCAGACATTGGAAAAGAATGTCAATCATACCCGGCTGCACAACGATATTACCGTTACGAACCTCTGAAAATACATTTTCCATGTCATGGGTTAAAGTCTGCATTCTCTTATATCCCATAGTTCCTGCCATACCCTTAAGGGAATGTGCTGCACGGAAAATTTCATTCACAGTATCAGAACTGTTTGGGTCTGATTCCAAGTTCAGAATCTGGGTATTCAAATTCTGTAAATGCTCGTTTGATTCATCAATAAAGATCTCAAGATATTGGCTAACATCCATCTTACTTTACCCCCACGCTTAAAATAATCTCCTGTGCTATTTGCTCAAGCGGAACCACCTGGTCCGATACACCTGCTGTCGTAACTGCCTTTGGCATACCGTACACCGTACTGGTTTCCTGATCCTGGGCAATAACATGTATCTTTTTCTTGGCTTTCAGGTTCTTAATTCCAACAGTGCCGTCCTGTCCCATACCGGTCATAACTACACAAACGACTTCTTCAAACTTGCTGTCCATCAAAGATTCGTACATATAGTTTGCACAAGGTTTTACACCTTCTCTGGTAGGTTCGTCGGAGTAATGAATGGTACATCTTCCGGATGCAGAGGTCTGCACATTCATGTGCATGCCACCCATGGCAAGATATACACATCCTGCTTCCAATTCATCTCCCTCTGCAGCTTCCTTCACCTTAACCTCACTTAAAGTATTAAGTCTCTCTGCAAGAGAAGCGGTAAAGCCCTTCGGCATGTGCTGGACGATAAGGATTGGTGCGCTGATATCTGCCGGCAATCTGGGGATTACCGACTGAAGTGCTCTGGGACCGCCTGTAGAGCTTGCAATTGCAACTACTTTCTTGCCGGTACTCTTGGTTGCGCTCTTCTTGGCAATGTCTACTACCTTCTTGATAGTAGCCTGCCTCTGTTCTACCTTTTCCTGTGTTTCGAATACCGGAGCCTTACTGTTCGCTACAACATCCAGAATTTGAATCGAATTCTCTTTAAACTCGTCAGCCCTACAATCCAACGCGTTATCAGGCTTGTGAATAAAATCAAGTGCACCGAGCTCCAGAGCATCCAAAGTTGTTTTCGCACCTTCTCTGGTATCGGTACTAGCCATCATAACCTTTGCAGAAATCTTGTATTTACGAAGTTCCTGTAAAAGCTGAAGACCATTCATCTTAGGCATATTCACGTCTAAAACCACTGCATCATAGGTCTTTCTGCTAAGCAAGTCAAAAGCTTCCAATCCGTTGGTTGCCCTGTCTGTAACTTCAAACCTTTCGTCACTATTGATTATATCACACAGCACTCTTCTCATGAGTGCAGAGTCATCAACAAGTAATATTTTTTTCATACTTTTTTCCTATGCTCCACTAGAGCTAATTACTTATCGTTATATCGCTCTTTCTTTCTATTTTTTCTCTCTTCTTCAAAAATAAAGCGGATAATTCCCTCTCTTACATCCTTGTCCAGATCCACATACTGCACACGATGCTCAAAAGTACCCCTTCTATTGGAAAGCTCTGTTACTGTCAGCACCTTTCCCACAATTTCATAATGTTTCTTCTGATTATTGTTAAGAAGACTGTAACTACAGTAAATCAAGCTGTCCGGCTCATACTTCTGCTCCGATACAAAACGCAGACCGCCACCGCTGATGTCTACGATAACGCTTCGTTTAATCGGAAGACCCGGAGTGAGTAAAAACGGTTCCTTCAGTTCAATTGCCTTAATTTCGTTTTCTTCCAGTTCACGACTGCACATATCAAGAGCACAGCTATATCTGTAATATTCTCTTCTCTGATGCTTTCTTAAGTTCGTAGTCAGTTCTACTACCAGAATATATACATTATTGCTCTTATATCTGTCGATTACTCTGGCAAAACACTGGAACAAACCATGCTGACCATAGATTGTTAAATCATACTCCATATCCACCGGCAATAAGATTAGCTTTGTCTTTTCCATCGGCATGACAATTTCCATCTGGTCTTCAGATAAAATTTCATGAATCTCGCTGACAAATACTCTTTGGGAATCCTCATTTAACCTCTTATGTTCCACCATCTGTAACTCGATTCTATCACCCGGTCTTAAAAACTTAGATAACATAAAATCCCACCTTTACGATTTGTTTTTATTAGAGATTATGTGTGAAAAGAATGCTGCCATACCACGCTTCGGCTGCTTCACCGCATCCTCCTTGTTCATCAGCCTGCTTACAATGTTCTCATATGCAATACTTGCCTTGGAACCGGGATACATCATGGTCACGGGTGTCTGCTGCATTACCGCTTTTACCAGCTTCTCATCCTGTGGTACTCCGCCCAAATACTCAAAAGGCATCTTCAAATACTTCTTCACTACCAAATCCAGTTTATTATATAAAGTCTTCCCATCTTCTTCCTTTTCCACTCTGTTAGCAATCATTTTTACTGTGGTTGCTTCAGGGCTATACTTGGGATGACGATACAGTGCCTTCAGCAGTGAGTAAGAATCGGTAATTGAAGTTGGCTCCGGTGTGGTCACCAGCAAAATCTCCTCGCTGGCCACCAGAAACTCCATTACCGCATCAGAAATACCTGCACCGGTGTCAATAATAATCACATCTGCAAAAGCATCCAGCTCTGCCAAATTGTTAATTATATAATTGAGCTGGTCCACAGTCAGATTTCCCATGCCGGCAATACCGGAACCACCGGAAATAAATCCAACCTCCATAGGTCCCTGAGTAATAATGTCCTTAATACTTTTTCCCTGATAAATCAGATCACACAAATTATGCTTAGGCATACAACCAAACATAATCTCGATATTAGCAAGTCCGAAATCCGCATCTAAAATTACAACTCTTTTCCCCATCTTGCGGAACTGAATTGCAAGATTGATGGATGTATTGGACTTACCCACGCCGCCTTTACCACTGGTTACCGTAAGTACACGGGCCAATGGCTTGTTCAGCTGATTCGCTTTAATTACTCTTAATTGACTCGCCTGGTCCATTCTTAAGCCTCCTTACTCAGCTTGCCGCCAAGAAGCTGCTTCACTGTACTCTGGGGATTAAATGTCTCAATATCATCCGGAACATTCTGTCCGCTGGTTACATAGGCAATGGACGCTCCGGTATGCATTCTAAGATTATACATGCTGCCCACACAGAAGGTTTCATCCACCTTGGTAAATATCAGATGGTAATTGGTAATTGCAGTATATTTGTCCGCAATCTTGCGAAGATCACTGTACTTGGTTGTAGCACTTAAAACCAGATACGTCTGCTTTTCTGCTACCTCTTCCACTGCAGATATCAAATCCTTCATTGCATGAATCTGTTCCGTATTCTGGTGAGAATGACCTGCCGTATCTACAAAAATGTAATCAAACTCATGATAATACTTGATAGAATCTACAAGCTCATCCTTGGTATAAATGATCCGAAAAGGAGCCTGCAAAATACTTGCATATGTGCTGAGCTGCTCTGCCGCAGCAATACGATAAGTATCTGCCGTAAGAAGTGCCACCTTCTTTTTCTCTTCTACAATGTATCTGCTGGCAAGCTTTGCAATGGTTGTCGTCTTTCCCACACCGGTAGGTCCCATAAACAGCACAACCTTCGGACCTTCCTTTGCCTCCGTAATAGGCGCCGGCTTACCAAACTTCAAAATCATACGCTGATAAATTCCGGCAAGTACATTGTCAATGGGAAGATTCTGCTTATATACCTTCTCCATTTCTGAAATCAGCTGATTGGCGTATTTCTCATCCACCTCATTATCAATCATGGTGTTATAAATCAGTTTTGTGTACTTGGTTAATTCACTGTCTTCAAAATCCGCATCCGACAACTCAGACGCAGTCTCCTTTTCAGTGGTTTTCTCCGACTCTTCTGCCGGCTCATTTTTTTCCGCTGCACGAATCTGACTTTCTAAAAGACTCTGCAGATTTTCCAGCTTCTGCTCAATGCTTCTGGCTTCATCAGATAAAGTCTTCTCAGTTGTTCTTGAGGTAGTAGCAGTAAGAGCTGCATTAATCTGTTCCTTCTTCTGATTTGCAAGCTTCTCCTGCTCATCCTCCAGAGCAACTGTTACCTCTACAAGCTTTTTTCGAAAAGCAGCAAAAAGTCCTTTTGCCTTTACCTGCTTTACATTCATTACAACGACGCCTTCCCCCAGCTCCTTCTTGGCTACATTAATGGCATCTTCTTCTGTTTTCCCTACAAACTTCTTAATAATCATTTAGGCAGTCACCATCCCCACAGACTGCAGTTCCGCACTACTTTCAATTTCGTTATAAGATACTACAATCAAATCTTTATAGTAATCTTCTGTCAGGCGCTTAAAATACATACGCACGATAGGTGAAGTAATCACAATCGGATTCTTTCCTAAATTTTCCAGCTTCTGTACTTCATTACCAACAGAATTTAAAATCGCCTTTGAACGAACCGGATCAAGATTAAGGTATGCTCCGCTTTCGGTCTGCTTAACACTTCCCATGATTTCCTGCTCAATCTTCGGATCTAAGGTCACCACACTGGTGGTCTCATGTGCCGGGAAGTATCTTCCGGAAATGGCACGCTTCAGTGCCTGGCGCACATACTCCGTGAGAATATCCGTATCTCTGGTAGTAGGCGCATAATCGGCAAGCGTTTCCAGAATGGTAAGTAAATCTCTGATAGAAATCCCCTCCTTCAAAAGGTTCTGAAGTACCTTCTGGATTTCACCGATTCCCAGAAGCTTAGGCACAAGCTCCTCGATAAGGGAAGGATTGGTATCCTTAAGATTGTTAATAAGATTCTGTACATCCTGTCTGGTAAGCAGTTCTGAAATATGCTGTCTGATAATCTCTGTCAAATGAGTTGCAATGATGGAAGGAGGATCTACTACAGTATACCCCAAGCTTTCCGCACGCTCTCTCTGCCCCTCGGTAATCCAGATAGCAGGCAGATGGAAGGACGGCTCAAAGGTAGGAATACCGGTAATCTCTTCTTCCACATATCCCGGATTCATTGCCATATAGTGGTCAAACAGTATTTCACCTTCACTTACCTGAATCCCCTTTACCTTAATAATATACTGGTTCGGATTCAGCTGAATATTATCTCTAAGACGAATAATCGGCACAACGGTACCAAGCTCCAAAGCCATCTGTCTACGAATCATAACTACTCGGTCAAGGAGGTCACCACCCTGACTTACATCTGCCAGCGGAATGATACCATAACCAAATTCCAACTCAATGGGGTCAACCTGAAGAAGACTGTTTACATTTTCAGGCTGCCTGATTTCTTCTGCAGCCACCTCATCCTGATCTACCTCAGCTTCAATACCGGCAGTCTCGATAGTTTCCTGGATGTTACGTCCCGCAAGGATAAATACAAGACCAAATCCCACAAACAAAATGGTATTCAGCGTTGTTGCAAAGCCAAGCAGTGCCATGGTTGCACCAACGATGTAAAGCACCTTAGGAATACCAAAAAGCTGACGGATTATCGTATGTCCAAAATCAGCTTCCTTACCTCCCTTAGTTACCAGAATACCGGTGGATAAAGAAATCAGCAAGGACGGAATCTGGGATACCAGACCATCACCAATGGTAAGGATACAATATCTGTCAAGAGCCTCAACCAGCTCCATTCCATCTCGGGTCATACCCATTATTACACCGCCCACAATATTGATGGCCGTAATAACAAGACCGGCTGTAGCATCTCCTTTTACGAACTTGGTGGCACCATCCATGGAACCGAAGAAGCTTGCCTCTTGTTGGATTTTATCTCGTCTTTTCTTTGCCTCCGCCTCGGTAATGGCACCGGTATTTAAGTCTGCATCAATCGCCATCTGCTTACCTGGCATAGCATCCAGAGTGAAACGTGCGGTAACTTCAGATACACGCTCAGAACCCTTATTGATTACCATGAACTGAACCAAAATAAGGATCATAAAGATGATTACACCGATTACCAGATTACCGCCACCTACGTATTCACCGAAGGTTTCAACTACATTACCGGGATCACCGGTACCCAAAATAAGCTTGGTGGAGGATATGTTCAGCGCTATACGGAACAAAGTAGTAAACAGCAACAGCGTAGGGAAGAAGGATAAATCCAACACTTCCTTTACAAACATTGTTGAAAACAATATGGTAAAAGAAATCGCCATATTAAACGCTAAAAGCACATCCAAAAGCCAGTTTGGAAGCGTAATGATGAACATTAAAAACGCCGTCAACACGTATATGGCGATGACTACGTCATATCCTATTTTCTTCATCGTATTACTCCCTTCCTAATTAATTATATTTTTCCCTTTAATTTATAAACAAAGGCCAGCACCTCTGCCACCGCCTGATACAGCTCCGGCGGAACCATCTGGTCAATATCCACATTGGCATACAGCATACGGGCCAAGGGCTTATTTTCTACAATCTCAATATTATTTTCCCTTGCTACTTCCTTGATCTTCTGCGCAAGGAAATCTTCACCCTTTGCAATCACAATGGGGGCATCCGCAACCTCCGGGTCGTATTTAATCGCCACGGCATAGTGCGTCGGGTTGGTAATAACCACATCCGCCTGAGGTAAATTCTGCATCATACGCCTCTGGGATGCCTCACGCATCCTCTGCTTAATTTTACCTTTAATCTCCGGATTTCCTTCCATCTGCTTGTACTCTCCTTTTATTTCCTGCTTGGTCATCTTCATATCATTCTTAAATTTTATTTTCTGATAAACCAAATCAGCAAATGCAATGACCATGTAAAAAATGGAGATTCGCATTCCCAAATCCGTTACAGTTTCTAACAAAAGCTGCAACGCCTGCAACAGGGGCATGTCATACAAATAGAACACATTCTGCCATTTATCCTTAAGATAAGTAAAACAGATAATTATAATCAAAATAATCTTCGCAATGGATTTAATCAATTCCACCAACGACGCCACAGAAAAAAGTCTTTTAACACCGGAAAGTGGGCTGAGCTTACTGAATTTCGGCATTAGCGGCTTGGTTGTGACATGCCACTTTACCTGTGCAAAATCACACAAAAAAGCCACCACAAATCCAATCAAAAATATCGGGGCAATAATGATTAAAACCTGAATCAACATCTGTTCATACAGATTGCCGATTTCTTCCCAGCTCATATTCCCGTTCCAGAAGGTTACAATACTGGGCATACGATTATACATATTGGAAAACAGGGATAAAAAACTGGTTCCCATAGTTCCGGTATAAAGCTTCAAAATCAAAAACAATGCAAGTAGACCAAGGCCATTAGCAATCTCTCTACTCTTGGCAACCTGGCCCTCATTTCTGGCATCTCTTAACTTTTTCTCGGTTGCAGGCTCTGTCTTCTCGCCACCAAGACCTTCCTTTGCGAAGAATTGCAAATTATATTCCAGGAGCATTACATCATTCCTCCTGCAAAAGATGTGATAATCTTCTTCATTTCCTGAAAGATAAAATCAGATGCACTGGGCAACATACTTGTAGTAAAAAAGATCACCGACAGTCCCACAACAATCTTTAGCTGGATACCTACCGCAAACATGTTCATCTGCGGCGACACCTTGGCAAGAATACCAAGGATAGCATTCAAAAGCATCATCACACAAAATACCGGCAAGCAGATTCGGAAGCCAATAATAACATAATCCGTCATAAATTGCAGCATAGTGGTAAGAATAGAATCCGGTCTAAACACTGCACGATTAACCGGAATCAATATAAAACTGTCTGCAACTGCTCCCAGCAAATAGCGGTACATTCCGGTAACAATCAACATCATCATCACGATATACTGGTAAAATGCGCCGGTAATACTGGTATTCTGCATGGTAGCCGGGTCAAATATCGTTGCCATGGATAACCCCGTCTCCATGTCCATAATGGAACCTGCGAAGTTTACAATCATAAGGCACAGATTAGTTCCGAATCCTAAAAGTAATCCCACTACCGCTTCCTTCAATACAACTACCGCATATCCAGTTACAGTATTATAAGTAACCGGATACTCTGCAGGGGTGATAATCTCGTAAATCAGGAGTGCCATAAAAAAGCTAAGCCCAATCTTTACATGATTGGGTGCTCCCTTTGTACTGAAGAACGGAGCCGAAAATACGAAGCAGGAAATTCTCACCAGAATGAGAAGAAAATATTCTAAATCAGACAAAGAAAAGGATAGCTGCAACATACGATTACCTCTATCCGTTTACATATAGGGCAAAATTAGAGAATAAGCTTACCATAAACTCTACCATGGCATTCATCATCCAATGCCCCAATAACATTAATGCTAAAAAAACGCAGATAATCTTGGGAATAAACGTAAGGGTCTGTTCCTGAATGGAGGTGACTGTCTGAAAAATACTAATCACCAGACCAACAACCAATGAAACAATCAGTATTGGCAACGAAACCTTAATAATCAGAAATAAAGCATCATTTGCAATCTTCACTACAGTATCAATCGTCATCATATCAGTCTCCTCCTTTCTTATCTACTAATAAAACGTTCGAATTAAATTTTCAATTACCAAGCTCCAGCCATCTGCAAGTACAAATAACAGAATCTTAAATGGCATGGAAATAGTTGTGGGTGGAAGCATCATCATACCCATACTCATAAGAGTAGATGCCACCACCATGTCAATTACAATAAATGGTATGTATATAACAAATCCCAGGAAAAATGCAGTTCTAAGCTCACCAACAATAAAGCTGGGAATCAAAATGGAAGTTGGAATATCATCCAAAGTCTTACCATCCCACTCCATTTCCGCAATATCCATAAACAACTCTACATCCTTCACCAGAGTTTCCTCATACATAAACTCACGAATCGGTACCAGAGCAGCCTCAAAGGCCTCCTCCTGTGTCAGAATTCCCTGATCATATGGCTGAATTGCTTCTGTATTCACCCGTTCTATGGTGGGTGTCATAATAAAGAAAGTCAAAAACAATGCGATACCGATGAGCACTTGGTTCGGTGGTGACGTTTGAGTGTTCAGCGCGGCTCGGGTAAAATGAAGAACGATGATAATACGGGTGTACGATGTTAAAAGGATTAGCAACGTAGGTGCCAACGCAATTAACGTTAAAGTAATCAATATGCGAAGACTGCCGTTCAGCTCACCGTTGCCATCATTGTAGGTAATGGTCAACTCATTGGATACGTTCAGTTCCTTAAGCTCTTCATGGCTCTCAACAGTACCTGTAGGATTAATAATCGTACTTGTCTCTGTTGTACCTGCCGTTCCTGTTGCATATGCAGTTAAAGACTTATTAATACACAATATGCCTACCGTAATCAGCAGGCATATTATTTTAAATATATTTTTTTTCACTTATTTCTTTGTCTCCTTATGTAATGCGGAATTCAATAATGCCTTGAAATCCAGAGACTGTCCTGCCACCTGCTTAAATACAATCTGCTCCTTAGGAATCTCTCCCAAATTTGTTACTGTATCTTTGCAAACCGCAAGGGCAAAATATTTTTCACCAATCCGTACAATCTGAATACATTTGCCGGAATCGATTCTCGTTGCTTCCACAACTTCTACATTGTTTCCTGCTCCCATTTGCTTCTGGTAGGACGCAATGAACCGTGTGGTCCAGGCTGTAAGAGCCAGAACCACAACGAAAATTATAAGTACAGTTATAAACTGCGCATAACTATTTACACTGCCTGTTAAAATAATCATTAACCAATAACCTTCTTAACAGCTTCAATAACACGCTCTGCCTGGAATGGCTTAACAATAAAGTCTCTTGCACCTGCCTGAATAGATTCAATAACCATCGCCTGCTGACCCATTGCAGAACACATAATAACAACTGCATTCGGATCGGAAGACTTAATCTTCTTAAGCGCAGCGATTCCATCCATTTCCGGCATGGTAATATCCATAAGAACTAAGTCCGGAGATAATTCTGCATACTTTTCACAAGCCTTAGCACCGTTCTCAGCTTCGCCTACAACATTGTAGCCATTCTTGCTTAAGATATCTTTAATCATCATTCTCATGAATGCGGCATCATCACAAATCAAAACATTTTTAGCCATATAATCGTCCTCCAATTCATATAATGAATGTCTTCATATTATTTGATAATTTCTGTTACTCTTACACCAAAGCTTTCTTCAATTACTACAACTTCTCCCTTAGCAACAAGCTTACCGTTTACCAATACATCAATTGGTTCACCGGCAATTCGGTCAAGTTCGATAATTGTACCAGGTGCAAAATCCAGAATATCTGATATAGACTTGGAGGTTCTTCCAAGCTCTACTGTAACCTCAAGGGGTACGTCCATAATCAGACCGATATTCTCCTGACTCGGCATAGCACTGAAATCATTAGAAAATGTCTGGAACTGGGCAGGCTGAACATTTAAGTTTGCCATAGGCATCTGTCCAGGCATCTGTCCAGGCATCATTCCCTGAGGATAGCCCATCGGCATACCCATTGGCGGATAGCCCATTGGCATACCCATACCCATCTGTGGTGCCATTCCCATCTGAGGCTGCATAGCCATTTGTTGCTGCATTCCCATCTGTGCATTCATATCCATTGGTGGTGGTGTAACCGGCTGCTGCTGAGGCTGTGAAGCCATCGGTGCTGGGTTCGGTGCAGGAGCAGGAGTTGCTTCCAATGCTACGCCTCCCATCTGCTGGCTAATAAAGGTATCTACCAGTTTTCTTGCAAATTCAACCGGGTAGAGCTGCATAATCGTACTGTCTACCAAATCACCAATCTGCATTCTGAAGGAAATCTTCATGAAAGTTCCACCTAAAAATGGTGAAATCTCTGATCCATCCGAATATTCGACCAAATTAAGTAAGTCTGCATTTGGCGGGCTGATGTCAATTACTGTACCAAGCATGGTAGACAAAGACGTTGCGGCTGAACCCATCATCTGATTCATTGCCTCAGAAATCGCACTTAAATGTAATTCTCCAAGTTCTCCATCCGTATTGGTACCATCACCACCCATCATTAAATCGGTGATAATCTTAACATCGTTTTCCTTTAATACTAAGATATTGGAACCATCCAAGCCTTGAGTGTATTTAATCTGAATAAATACACAAGGTTTCTCATACTCGTCCAAAAGAGTTCCCCACTGTGCCATGGAAACAACAGGCGTAGTAATGTTAACCTTTAAGTTCACTAACGAATATAAGGTAGTCGCTGATGAACCCATACTGATGTTCGCCACTTCACCGATTGCATCTCTTTCTACATCGGTAAGAATCTCATCCCCACCGGCAGCAGGTGCTCCTGTGTACGAAACATCCTGGACTGGTTCTTCGCTATCTTCTAACTCGGCGGACAAATCCATACCATTAAGGAGGGCATTTATTTCGTCCTGTGATAGCATTCCATCCATTGTATCCTCCATTCCGCTGCATTGCAGCTCTTTATTCTCCCTCTCTGATAACTGATGTTACCCTTACTGCATAAGCATCTTCACTAGCTCCGGGAAGTGCAGTAAATTTACGAATATTTCCAACAAAAATATCCATGTCGCTGTCCACTTTGGTATTTAGGCGGATCACATCTCCGAGCTGTAAGCCCATGAAATCAGCCACGGATATCTTGCTCTTACCTAGAACTGCCTTAACAGGAACATCAACCTTACGAATCAGGGATTCAATATAATCCTCATAATTCTCATCCGGACGCTCCTGCATTGTTGAGAACCAATACTTGGTATTCAACTTGTCCATTACATCTTCCAATGTAAAGAATGGTAAGCATACATTGATATATCCTTCGATGTCACCAATCTTAACATTCAGCGTTACAATCGCTACCATGTCAGATGGCGGAACAACCTGTGCAAACTGTGGATTGGTTTCCAATCTGCTAATAACCGGACTGAGTTCAATAACGTTTTTCCACGGATCCCGCATCAGTTGCGTGAACATGGTCATCATACGTTGTAAAATAGATAGCTCAATCTCCGAAAACTCTCTGGTCTTATCAAGTGGTGTACCATTTCCTCCCAGCATTCGGTCAATAATGGTATAACCCAGATTCGTTGATAACTCCAGAATAATATTTCCATTTAGTGGATGGAAATCAATAATTCCTAAAATTGCCGGACTGGACAATGAATTACTGAATTCCGAAAAGGTAACTGTCTCCGAACTGGATACAGTGACCTGGATGTTCTTTCTCAAGTACACCGGAAGATTCGTGGAAATAAGTCTTCCATAGTGTTCAAAAATAATTTCCATGGTTCGCAGATGTTCTTTAGAGAACTTCGTCGGGCGATTAAAATCATAATTCTTAACCTGTCTCTCATCTGCGCCCTGCATATTATCCGCATCAAGTTCGCCGGAGGACAACGCCGCCAGCAGATTATCTATTTCGCTTTGTGATAGAACGTCACCCACAAATCTCACCTCCTGTCTATCATAGCTTTATAGTCAGAGGCTACTGCGTTTTTCTCTCACTGATTGCCACTTTATAGATAAACTCATTCTTATCGACGAATAATGCTTTTACTGACTTCAAGATTTCTTCACGAATCACTTCGAACTTCTCGTTGTCATTCACCTCTTCCACAGTATACTGTGAAACGGTAGCTTCGATTGCGTCCTTAATCAAGCTTTCATAGCTTGCGAACTTCTCTCCACCAAAGTCTTCATATCCTTCACCCTTAATATTCAGGGAAAATGATATATTGCATACAATATAGTGGTTCTTTCCATCTGTGCTAAGAAGCGGAATTGTCATCGGTGCAGATAAATCGTACACTTCCAGATTCTCCATCGGAATAACTTCCTCTTCACCTGAATGCAATTCTAAATTAAGAACTGCTGCAATATTACCTACCAAATCTGCTGTTCGTTCGTTAGTCTGTGTTACACTAACCATCATTATAGTTGTTAAGATTAAGTTCACTATAAGAAGTGCCAGAATCAAAACTGATAATAGATTTCTCTTCATACGTTTTTATACTCCTTACGGAATCGGTGGATTATAAATTTTAATTTCCACTCTTCTATTTTTTGCTCTGCCTTCTGCAGTGCTGTTATCTGCAATCGGTACATACTCACCACGACCGGAATGCTTAATGTTTGCCGGCTCAAGTAATGTATTTTCCATTAGGTAATTAAATACCGTCAGGGCTCTTGCGCTACTGAGCTCATTATTGTCTTTATACTTATTCCCGCTACTCATGGGAACAGTATCTGTATGACCTTCAATTTCAATGGTTCCCTCGGAGTATCTTTCCAGAATTGCTCCGACCTTGTCCATTACGGCAGTAGAGCTTTCCTTCAGCTCCGCTTTACCGGAATCAAACAATATGCCACCCTTTACGGTAAGAAGAACATACTCTCCCGTAAAATTCACTTCAATCTGATCGGCCATATTACTTTCTACCACAGATTCCGTGATTTTTTCTGCCAGCTCTTCATTTTCCTGAAGAACATACCTTTCCATTGCTTCTCCGACAATCTCATACTCTTTATCGGTTTCAATCGTTCCTACAGCGGCCTTATACTCATCCATCTCGGTTGTGTCCTCTTCGCCGTCTGCAGCAGCGCCCATACTGTTTATGTACTGTGCAAGGTCATTTAACTGACTCACACCATTACTGATTAAAATTCCATCACCGATTGCCGTTGCACCACCATCCAGAATACTGAATGCCGAGGACATAGATGCAACCAATTCATTGTACTTTTCTTCATCAACTGTAGACATTGAGAAAAGCAATACGAAGAAACATAGCAAAAGATTCATCAAATCACTAAACGTGGTCATCCACTCTGGAGAACCGGCTTTCGGTTCTTCCGGTTTACGTTTTGACATTACTCTTCTGCACCTCCCATATCATCACCCTCACTGCCTATGCTTCTTGAAGCAGGTGGTAAGAAGGATTTAAGCTTTTCTTCAATAACTCGAGGATTCTCTCCGGCCTGAATAGATAAAAGGCCCTCCACCATGACTTCCTTGAGCTGCATCTCATTTGCATTATTCATTTTCAACTTATTAGCAGTAGGCGTACAAATCCAGTTTGCTATCATGGAGCCGTAAAATGTTGTAATTAACGCAACCGCCATCGCAGGACCGATAGCACTAGGGTCACTCATATCATTTAACATCGCAACAAGACCAATCAGAGTACCAATCATACCCCAAGCAGGACCAAGTGCTCCCCAACACTCCCAGAAACCGATAACATCTCTATGACGGGAATCCACACTCATAATCTCCGTCTCAAGAATTGCACGAACCAAATCCGGATCGGTACCATCAACGATAAGCAGAATACCCTTTTTCATGAAAGGATCTTCCAACTCTGCCGCAGCCTCTTCCAAAGAAAGTAAGCCCTCCTTACGAGCGATATTTGATAAATCAATAATGCTTCGAATTGTCCCTTCAATATTAATCGCCGGCATCTTAAATGTAAGAGTGAAGGACTTAAAGCCATTCACGAAGCTGGCAACATCATAACTGGCAAGAACACCACAGACAGAACCACCAAATGTAATAAGAATTGACGGTACATCAATGTAATCCATTACGGAAGCTCCACCGGAAATAATACCGAAAATCATCAAAACGAAACCAAATATAAGACCAATTATTGACGCTATATCCATAACCTATCACCCAACTTTTCCGTAAATTTGTTTTTTCTTTTGAACAAATTCACTTAATATTTTTTGAATTAGTCGACAAAAATATCTTTTCTATACAATTTTACAAGATTTTTTATCTCTTGTCTACTTTCTTTTACAATTATTTTTCTTCCTGTAGTAAGTGTCATAACGGTATCCGGAGTTTCCTCCACTATTTCCAATAAATGAGGGTTTACAAGAATTTTTACCCCATTAATTTTTGTTACTTCAATCATCCCAAATCCTCCTGCAAAAAGAAAAATCTCTGTACCAAAAAGCATTTATAATACAGAAGTCCTAAGCCACCCTTCGCGAGTGGCGCAGGACCTCCTATATTACTTTATCGTTTTAAGTTTGTAAGTTCCTCTAACATGGTATCAGATACAGTAATGATACGGCTGTTGGCCTGGAAACCACGCTGGGTAGTAATCATCTCAGTAAACTCAGATGATAAATCAACGTTACTCATTTCCAGTACACCGGTTGACATATAACCGCCGTTACCGGTAATATCCACACCGATTCCATCAAACTCTCCGGAGTTCAAGGTTGCGGAGTAAAGGTTGTCACCCTGCTTCTCAAGACCGGATGCATTAGCAAACTCTGCAGTAGCAATCTGACCAAGAAGCTTAGTCATACCATTGTCATAAGATGCATATATCATACCGTTATTCTGAATAGATACACCAATCATATCGCCCAGTCTTCTACCGGTTCCAAGACCTTCTAAGTCACCGCTGGTAGCACCGATGGTAGAAGTTCCCTTGTTATCAAACATTGAGCTTTCGGAGAAATCAACTTCTACATTTGAGAAGTTACCGCTGATTGCGCTGAAGTCAATGTTGAGGGTAGAAACAGTCTGGTTCCCATTAATACCTGCAAATACACCGGTATCCGGATCATAGGTAATCTGTACACCATCGTAATAGTAACCAGCCGCAGTAATCTGATTACCTACAGTAATGGTAGCATCTGTAATCTTTGGTACATTACCGGTATCAGAAAGATTGGTAATCAACTTCTGCAGACTGAACTTCACATCTACCATATTACCGTTACCATCATCCTGGGGAATATTGATATACTGATTTCTGAAGCCCTTTACATCATCTTCATAGCCGTAAGCAGTTGCAATAGCTTTCCACTCATCTGAAGTAATACCATCACTAACCTCGGCAACTACCTCACCTTCTAACTCGTTTCCAGCATCATCATACTGTCTAAGCTTTAATGCAGTTCCATCCCACTTATACTCTGTATCATTGAAGGTAACGATGGTTTCCTGCTCAATATAAGGAAGATTGTCCTGATTTAAAATATTGTTTACTGAATCATAAGCACCGGTAAGAGAAACATTCTCCCATCCATCCACTTCCACACCTTCGGAATCTAAAAGTCCTGTCAGCTCTAACGAGTAAAGACTTGGATCCTCAGCATTCTGCTTCATGGTAAGCTTCGCACTGTAGCTGTAGCCAAGTGCATCGTAGAAATTCAGATTCATGGTCTTACCGCTTACGCTGGTAACATCGGTATCATGCTTATCAATAATACCGGATACGTACGCCTTAGAGGTTGCCTCCGGCGGATAAGTCATGTTCTCAGCACCCATAATCTGGAGTTTCTTAACGGTATCCTGTTTAATCTTTCCGGTAGTCTCATCCACGTGCCAGCCCATTACATTGTAACCGGTAGAAGTCATTGCAAGATTACCGGCTCCGTCTACATAGAAAGAACCATCACGTGTAAAGAAATTGTCTACACCATTATTTACTACAAAGAACGCGTCACCGGTAATCATAATATCAAATGGGTTACCGGTTGACTGTGCAGAACCCTGAGTAGATATATTAGTATTAATTGCACCGGATTTAACACCAAGACCAATCTGTCTTGCGTTTACACCACCGGTACCGGTAGAAGCATTTGGGCCACTGGCACTCTGTGTGGTCTGACTCATCAAGTCACTAAAGGTAACTGAACTTGATTTAAATGCTACTGTGTTAACGTTAGCGATGTTATTACCGATAACGTCCATCTTTGTCTGGTGTGTCTTAAGACCTGATACACCAGAGAAAAGTGATCTCATCATAATTAATTGACCTCCTAAGTCTATTAGCAGTTTTCCTTCTGTCAGTCAGGAAATGGTAGCCTCCATTAGGTCCGGCTACATAAATACTGCTCCATCGATATTGGTAAATACATTTTCATTTGTCTCTGTACTGTTAAGTGCCGTTACCACTGTCTGGTTAGGAACATTAACAATAAATGCCAGCTCGTCTACAATTACCAGAGAATCTCTAATTCCCTTTTGAGAAGCCTTATTCGTTGCATCCTCCAGTCTCTTCATCTGACTACTGGTTAAGCTGATGCCCCTCTGCTCCAAACGCACACTTGCGTGCTTTGAGAATTTTAAACTTACATCTGAGCCTTTGTTTTCACTCTGCTTTAAAAGGACATCCTGAAAGGACAATCCATCGCCGGTACTTTGGGAAGCAGGTTTATTCTGGCTACTTTTATACTGTTCCTGTAACTGTAGAGCTGTCAGAAAATTGGAATTCTGAATCATTACTCTTACACTTCTCCTCCCTAGCTCTCATCGCCACTGCCTGTTTCAGGAGTTTCCGGGGTCTCAGGTGTTTCTTCCTGCTTTGCCTTTAAGCCTTCAGCTACTGCCAAATATGCTTTCAAGATAACAACATTCTCAGTTGTCACAAATGACTTCTGGTAATCATCCATACCCTCATAGGTTGCATTTAGAGCCTCGATGGTGGAAATGTCGGAATCTGTAACATTATTTAAGCTTGGGAGCTTATTAATTCCAGCCAAAAGCTCTGATGCCATCTCGTATGCCACAGCATACTCTTCATCTAAGATAGTATCCAAATCATCCAGTGCATACAGAGATTCATTAATGGAAACATATGCCTTACCACCCTCATATACCACATAGTCAACCTTGCCGTTCACGTAACTGGTTTCTCCGGTAGTAGAGCTGGTAACCTTCATATAAACTTCCTGTCCCACCAATCCGCTGGCTCTCATAAGATCCATGCTGGATGCCATATTCTGCATCTGTTCTACCTGAGTAAACTGTGCGTACTGGGAAATGTACTCGGTATTCGATGTAGGTTCAAGCGGATCCTGATATTTCATCTGTGCTACAAGAAGCTGCAAGAACGAATCCTTATCCATATCACCTGATGAGGATGTTACTCCTGAAAGCGATGACTGAGATGTTGTTTGTACAATTTTACCGTCTTCAACGGGTGCTACTAAACTCATATCTTTCTTTGCTCCTTTTATGCCATATAGTCAACCCGGTTGCCATGAAGCTGCATCATATCAGCCACAACCTGATCTTCCTCCGGCAATTCTTCCATTGTCTCTAAGCTGCCTAAATCAATCTTTCTTACACGGGACTTCTTCTCTTCTTCCTGGTAGTTATCCTTCTGGTCATCCTGCTGAAGATTCTGTTCAAAACCATGTGTTGCAACAGTGATTTCAATCGCTTCCACTTTAATATTCTGCTGATCGAATTTATCCTGCAACTGAATAATCTGATTTTCTAAAACAGCCTTTACTGCTTCCGATTCTGTGGTGAACTGTGCGGTCATCACACCCTCTTTTGCAGAGATTGTTACCTGTAAGGTTCCCAATTTCTCAGGATGAAGTTGCATCTGTAATGTGGATTCTTCTGCATTAAGCTGAATATCCATGTGCTCCATAATCTGATCCATAATCATCTGGGGCTGTTCCATCTCGAATACTACTTCTGTACTCTGTACGTTCGCAATATTCTGCTGGAAATTACCAGTCACCACCTGATTACCAGCCAGAAGATTTGAGCTGTTTTGATGCTCCTCGCTCTTTCCGTTTCCGGTATTGGTTTTCCTTTCCTCAGGCTTCTCTAAAGTCGATACTACCTCTTGCTGGGGTGTTTCATCTGTAATCTCAATTACAGGTGCTTCATTGGATGTGTTCGTCATCTCCAAAGCCTTCACAGCTTCTCCAAAAAGCTGCTGCGCATCCTCCGGCGATACCTCATTTAAGTTCTGTACTACATCCTCTGAAATCTGCTGTACTGCTTCCTCTAAAGACTGTACAGTATTGTACAATTCCTCGTTAGTAAGAAGTGCCAGTTCATTTTCTCCCTGTAGATGGAGAGTCAGCTTAGATACATTGCCTGTTGCAAGTAAATCCATCTCCGTCATTCCCAGTGCATCAAGCGCCTGAGTGAGTTCTTCCTTGGATACTCCCAGCGTCTCACAAAACAGTTCCTGAATCTCAAGTATCGCAGACTGGATTACTTCCATGGCCGCTTCCAAATCATCCTCCGAAACTTCTACATTTTCCGGTTTCTGACTCTCCGTTACGCCCTTGGTGTCTTCCTTCACATCACGAACGTCCGTCTGCTCAGTCTCCTGAACTTCCTCTACAGGTGCTTCCTGCTCTACCTTGCAATTATCCTTGGTACTATCTACACTCTGCTCCTGCACATTGTCCCTGCTTGTGGCATTCTCCAGAACCTGGCTAAATTCGGTTCCGCCGCCTGTTTCTTGTACCTTGGGTGCCGGCATCTGAAAGCCTCCTGTGCAGGCAATTCCACGTAAATTAACAGTCGAACTTGTCATTCCATATCCTCCTTTCTAATTTTTTTCAAAATACGCCATTAATTATATCGACCAAAAGTCCCAAAACATTAAGACTCCGGATCCATAATCTTAGTAATTTTTGCTGCAACTTCCGGGTCCATAGCACCTAAAATCTCACCACGGCTTGCAGAATCCATAACCTTCAAAATCCTTGCCACCAAATCAAGATCACTCGTCATCTGCTCAAAGATTCCTGCCGCCTGCTTTGGCTTCATTTCCGAATATGCTGCCGCATAATCCTGAATCTCCGTACTTTCCTCAATCTGAACAATCACCTGACGGTAAATATATTCTGCTGTAGTAGGATCCATTTCTTCGTAATACTCTTTGTACGCTTCCAGTCCCGGTCCCTCTTCCGCAGTAACTACTTCTTCATAGAACTGAGTCTGAATACGCTGGAATTCTGCCTGTAACTTCTCATACTCCTTAAGACGTGTTACCTCCGCCTTAAGCTCAGTAATCTCATCGGCCTTAGCAGCGTTGCTTGCCTGTACAGTTTCAAGCTCCGCCTCCAGCAAACGAATCTGGTCAACCGCATCCTTCAAATCTGAATATCCACCGTAATTTTCCACTTCCTCCCCGGTTTCCGGATCTACTAAAGAGGTTCCCGGCAAAATCAAATTCACTACCGGAACATCCTTTAGGAGCGGGGTAAGAACATTAGTTCCAAAGCCACCTACATCCAGCTTAATAATGACACAAATCACTGCCAACCATATAACTACAATAAAGATGGTAGCAAGGAAAGTACTGATTCCTCCTCCATCTTCCGCTTCGTCCAGCTCCACCTCTTGCTTGGAGATTTCCTTCGCACGGCGTTTTGCTTCTTTTTTCTGAAGTTTCTGCTGTCTCTTCAGCTCTTTTTTTTCTTCATTTATTTTCTTCTTATCATCCGTTGTCGCCATACTGCTTAATCTCCGTTCACTGCATTGTTATACTGAATTCTTTTGCCGTAGGTATAGCTGGTCAGCTGGTCAATTTCCTTACTCTCCGCAGCCTTCTCTTCAGCAAGGAAATTATCAAAAGCCTTTTCTTTAAGCTTCTCCTGAACCTTTCTTTCCTGCATAACTTCTTTTAAAGCTTCTCTCGCCTCTTCTACCTTTTTCTTTGCTTTCTCCACAACCTGAGTCTGCAAAACAATGTATTCTTCCATTCGAAGAATCGCCTCTTTATTGGCCATAATATCTAAAACTTTCAGTGGACCTGCCAAAAGTTCTCTTGCTTCGTCTTCATATGCAGCCTTCCGCTCAAACAAAGTCTCCAGCTTCTCCACTTCTTCATCCAAAGCAGCCTTTGCTGCAGCAAATTCCTGCTTTGCATGAGTTTCCATTTTTAACTTAATATCCAGAATACTCTGCATCCGATAACGAAATCTTCCCATGAATCAAAAGCTCCTTATTCTGTCAGAAACATCTCCTTCAAAGTAGCAACAGTTCCTTCAAAATCAGACTTCTCTTCTATTTCCTGACGTAAGAATTCATTTACCTGCTTAATCATGGAGATTGCATAATCTATTTCCGGATTACTACCGCTTTTGTATGCGCCGATATTAATTAAGTCCTCTGCCTCATTGTAGGTCGCAAGAACATTTTTCAGCTTTCCGGCTGCCTTCTTGTGATCACGCTCCGAAATCTGACTCATACAACGGGAAATACTCTGCAACACATCAATCGCCGGATAGTGATTCTTATGTACAAGCTTACGGCTCAGCATAATATGACCATCCAAAATACTTCTTGCAGTATCCGTAATGGGTTCATTAAAATCATCACCATCTACAAGGACAGTATAAAGACCGGTAATAGAACCCTTTGCCGCCCTTCCCGCTCTTTCTAAAAGCTTGGGCATCTCTGAGTATACAGATGGTGGATACCCCCTCGTTACAGGCGGTTCCCCACTGGAAAGCCCGATTTCTCGCTGTGCCATAGAGAAACGAGTCAGGGAATCCATCATTAGAAGAACATCCTTACCCTGGTCTCTAAAATACTCCGCGATAGCGGTAGCCGTCTTTGCAGCCTTATTACGTTCCAGTGCAGGTCTGTCGGAGGTTGCCACCACTACGATAGAGCGCTTCATACCCTCTTCTCCAAGGTCACGCTCTATAAATTCTCTCACCTCTCGGCCACGCTCACCGATCAGCGCGATAACATTAATATCAGCTTTTGTATTACGTGCAAACATTCCCATTAAAGTGGACTTACCAACACCGGAGCCTGCAAAAATACCGATACGCTGCCCCTTACCGACCGTCATCAGACCATCTACAGCCCTTACGCCAAGCATAAGTACTTCATCAATAATCTCTCTGGTCATCGGATCCGGTGCAGATGCTTCTACGGAATATTCCTTTCCACTAATCTTGGTTCCGTCAATAGGTCTTCCCAAACCATCCAAGGTTTTTCCAAGAAGTTCATCACTTACAACAACACTTAAAGGCGCACCTGTGTTTTCCACTGTGCACCCCAAGCCGATTCCATCTGTTGAACCAAAGGGCATCAGTAAGGTCTTCTTGTCCTTAAAGCCCACTACCTCAGCCATTACCGGGGGGAGTTCATCCTCGCCACCGGGAATAATTCTGCAGACATCACCAAGCTTAGCATCAGGTCCTGCGGACTCAATGGTAAGACCTACCACATTGACCACCTTCCCCAATTTGCGAAAAAAGATCTTGTCTGCTAATTTTTTGTATTTATCTGCATCGATCGTTTGTAACGTCATTAATCTTCACTACCTATTTTTGATAAGCTAACAACTGCAATCTCTGACGCAGCTCATGCATCTGCGTTCCCAGACCACAGTCAAAGATACCACCCTCCGTCTCAATCATGCACTGATTACGTAAAAGGGTCATATCCTCTACAACCTCCACATTGCTGCTGGAGCTTGCAACACCTGCCGCCAGCTGCTTCTTCTGCATACTGACAAAGGGATAATCATCTTTGGAAACATGAATAATAAAATTCTTACTGCCGTCCACCTTACGCATGGTGGTAGAAATTAAATGTGTCAGAATCTCTCGATAGGAACGAAGCTCAACATGGAAAATATGCTCGTAAATACCGGTAATCACTTCTACTAACTCCGGTTCCATGCTGTCTAACTGTTTCTGATACAATTTCTCCAGCTCTGCTTCCTTATCCTTTAGTTCCTTTTTTGATTTTTCAAACTCTGCCATGGCATTTTGGCGGCCTTCGTTATATCCCTGGTTCTTGCCATCCTCTACCGCCTTTACCAGAGCTTTCTGGGCCTGCACTTTGGCATCTGCAAGAATACTTTCCGCTCTGGCATTGGCATTCTGTATAATTGTTTCAGCCTCTGTTTTGGCATCTTCAAGAATCTTTTCGGGATTATGTGCATTTGCTTTGATAAGTGCCGGTCCCAGCTCTTCTTCATCCGTAAGAAGAAGTTCAACCGTCTCTGCATTTAAGCCCTGTACAAACCCATCTGCCGAACCCTCATTAGCCGACTGCTTCATGGTGGCTTTGATAGCCTCCAATCGCTTTAATGCCAATTCATTAGTATCAATTATAATTTTTTCTGTGGAGGTACTTCCGTTACCACTGATGTAACGGCCCTTTAAAACATTACTAGACAACGAGTTCGTCACCTCCACCTCGTGAAATAATAATCTCGCCTGCGTCTTCTAACTTACGAATGATATTAACAATCTTCTGCTGTGCCTCTTCAACATCCTTCATACGAACAGGTCCCATGAAGTCCATATCTTCCTTAATCATAATTGCAAGACGCTTAGACATATTGTTAAAGATAGCATTCTGTACCTGTTCATTAGCACTCTTAAGTGCAATTGCAAGGTCATCATTGGCAACATCACGAAGAACTCTCTGGATTGCTCTGTCATCAAGCAGCAGGATATCTTCGAATACGAACATCTTCTTGCGGATTTCGTCTGCAAGCTCCGGCTCTTCGATTTCCAAGGTCTCCATAATGTGCTTTTCTGTTCCTCTGTCTACGGTATTCAAAATCTCTACTACCGCATCCACACCACCGATAATGGTGTAATCCTGATTTACAAGACTTGCCAGCTTTGATTCCAACACTCTCTCCACTTCCTTGATAACATCCGGACTTGTTCTGTCCATAACCGCGATACGCCTTGCAACGTCAGCCTGTCTATCAGGTGGCAGAGCCGAAATAATAAGGGCAGACTGTGATGCAGAAAGGTAAGATAAAATAAGTGCGATGGTCTGCGGATGCTCGTCCTGAATAAAGTTGAGCAGCTGAGATGCATCGGTCTTTCGTACAAACTCGAAAGGCTTTACCTGGAGTGATGCGGTTAACTTGCCGATAACCTCCATTGCCTTCTCGGTACCCACTGCCTTCTCCAGAAGTTCCTTTGCATAGGTGATACCACCCTCCGCAATATACTGCTGTGCAAGACACACTTCATAAAACTCGTTAATAACTTCTTCCTTCACCTGAGGAGTAACATTTCTGGTGTTTGCAATCTCCAGAGTTAACTCTTCGATTTCATCCTCCTTCAGATGCTTAAATATACCTGCAGAACGTTCAGGACCAAGGGCGATGAGTAAAATCGCCGCTTTCTGTAGTCCTCCAATTTCCTGTTCAGCCATACCAGCTCTTGCTGCCATAAGCTTACCTCCAGTCCTCGTTTAACCAGTTGCGAAGCAGACTTGCTGCAGCTTCCGGATTTTCATCAACAAATTTTTCAATCATCTTTCGAGTCTCAGACTTGGTCTCAACCTCGATATCCTCAAGAGCATTCTCCTGAGTAGACTGAAGAAGTGTCTCAACAGAAAGTTCTTCCTCAACCTCAACATTTTCCTTCTTACCACTCATGCTGCGGAGAATCATAATCGCAAGCAATACCAGAATCACTACAATCAGGACAATGCTTGTAATATCACTCCAATTAACTGCCTCTGTCTCTTTATCAATAAAGAGATTCTCACGGAATGCCATAATGGTAATATTAGGAATCTCCATGCCGGTTGCGGTAGCAACCACACTGTAAAATTCCTCATCAACTTCCATCTTAGTAGAAGTATCATTCAAAAGCTTGTACTCTTCCCAAGTAATACCATCTAAAAGTCCCTGACTCTCTGCCAATTCCTCATACACACGATTGTAAGAAATCGCAGTAATGGAAATAGAAGAAGAATTGTAATCAATTACGCCCGCAGGAGTAACCTTGGACAAAATCTCCTCATCCAATACATAATCGGTATCTCTGGTCTCGTAAGACGAAGAAGTCTCACTTGCATCCTCATACAGATAGGAGGTTCCATCATTGGAATCAGTTCCGGGAACTCCACCTACTCCCGAAGAATCCTCACCGGAAGTTACAGACTCATGACTCTTGTACCCCTCTTCTCTTCCGTTCTGTGCGTCATAGGAATGATTGGTCTGTTCATATGACGAAAAATCAAAATTAAGATGTGGTGCTGCTTCTACCATGTCAAACTGGCCGGTTAAAAGAAGCGCACTGGTAACCTTATACTGAATATAGCTCTCTGCCTGATTGTTCAGTTCCATAAAGTTGCTGGCCTGACCGGCAGTGGTATAATCATCTTCTCCTGCAAAAAGAACATTAGCATTGGTATCTACGATTACGATATTGGCTGTATCGGAATTACCAAGTGCCGCCGCTGTAGCCTTTGCCATAGCAGCTGCCTGTTCCTGGGTAAACTTACCCTCCAGCTCCAAACTAATATACGCAGAGGTTTCTTCTTCCTTACGAATCAAAGTACCGTCCTGCTCCGGCATATTTAAGGATACCGTAGCACGCTTTACATTCTCATATGTAGCAAAATTCGCTTCTAACTTATCTTCCCAATAAGCAGTATACATCTTCTGCTTATCCGCCTCTGTAGTAGAAAATCCACCGGAGATGTAATCACTCAAATCCGGCTCTGTTGCAGAAAAGCCTGCTGATGCCAGTGCCAATCTTGCGGTCACTTCATCTGCTTCTTCTACGCTAATCGTCAGTGCATCCTTGCCCACTATGGACACAACACCAGCACTTTCGAGTGCAGCTACCGCCTCTGATGTCTCTGCCTGATTTTCACAGGTCTTAATCACTACATATGTCGGTCTGGAAAAAACATATGCCAAAATAGCAATTGTAAAGACAATCGCTGCAGCAACACCTATGATTACTGTCTTTTGTTTTGTTGTATATTTATTCCACCATGCGAGAATCTTATCTCGAATCTCCATCAGCTTTTCCATGAAGCTTCTCCCTTGTAACTAAAATTTAATACCATTTACAGATTTTGCTACGCGCAAAAGCTTAAATCTGCATATTCATAATCTCTTTATATGCCTCTAAAAGCTTATCGCGTACCGCAACGGTATACTGAAGTGCGGTAGATGCCTTCTGAAGCGCAATGGTCAAGTCGTGGGTATTTTCAGTCTCGCCCAAAGCAAATTTAATTTCTTCATTCTCCGCATCGGACAATGCGGCATTGGTTGCATTAATATTGTCTATTGCTGTATCAAGGAAACTCTGGAATACGGTACCTTCCGCATCCTGAGTCTTCTCTGCCAGCATTCCGGTCAGTGAATTTATTTCTCCGGTATATACTTTCTGCGCAGTCAAACTGCCGATTCCGTTAATTGCACTTAAATCCATACTATCCTACCTTACTTTCCAAGTTCTAATCCCTGAAGAGCCATCGATTTGCTTGCGTTAAATGCAGTTGAATTGGCCTCGTAAGCCCTGCTGGCATCAATCATGTTGGTCATTTCTGTAATAATATTTACATTAGGGTATGTAACATATCCGTCCTCATCAGCGTCGGGATGTGACGGATCATATACCTTATTCATCTCAGTTTCATAGTCTCCGTATACGCCGGTCACCTTTACCCCCTGACCGCTGTACTTACCGGAACCTGATAACCTATCCGTAGCATTAGCAAGAGCACTTCCAAAGCTGTTTCTTCCTGCCTTTTCCTCAAATACAACTACCTTACGACGATATGGTGTACCATCTGCGGTACGAGTTGTACTGGCATTGGCAACGTTCTCAGAAATAATATCCATACGATATCTCTGAGCAGTCATGCCGGATGCGTTAATGTTAAATGCCGAAAACATACTCATACTTTATATCCCCCTATTTCATTACTGACTTTAAATTCTGGAACTCTGAAGTAATGGCGCTCAAAAGTCCCTGATACATTAACTGGTTCTCTGCCAGATATACGTTCTCATTATCAATATCCACATTATTACCATCTAATCTATATGAATAACCTTGGCTGTCGGTATATGCTTTCGGAGAAAATCTCTTAGTCTGGAACTCTGCCACCTTCTCATCCATGGGTTCACAGGTATCATAACCCAAGGCCTTTCTCAGCTCTGACTCAAAAGCAACATCCTGGCGTTTGTATCCCGGAGTGGTTGCATTGGCAATGTTATTAGAAATCGCCTCATTACGAAGCCAAGACGCATCTGCTGCTCTGTCCAAAACATTAATATAATTAAAAGCATTTGTATTAAGCATACATACCTCCTTATTTTCGGAAAAAAGGGTATAAAGTACCCACCTTATTTCATTATAAGTCTTTTCCGAAAAAACACAACCTTTTTTTGATAATTTTAGACAGTATATTGTGTTTTTTTTGCCACACAATACCAAATATTGCCTAAAAGATGCAATAAAAAAGGATTCATTGTTCTCACAACAAATCCTTTTCACACTCTTGATTATAATTCCGAATTAATTCCTGCCACTCTGCCTTTTCAGTTCTTCAATCTCATCAAATACCACATCATTCAGAACCTTAATGTAGGTTCCTTTCATGCCGGAAGATCTTGACTCAATAACACCGGCACTTTCAAATTTACGAAGCGCATTCACAATTACAGAACGGGTAATTCCCACTCTGTCAGCAATCTTGCTGGCAACTAAGATGCCTTCCATTCCGTTAAGTTCATCAAAAATATGAGTAATTGCTTCCATCTCAGAGAAGGAAAGGGTACTGATAGCAGACTTAACAACACCAATCTTACGATTTTCTTCCGCACTCTCTTCATTTACGGCGCGAAGCATTTCCAGACCCACTACAGTGGTACCGTACTCACAGAGAATGATATCATCGATATCGTACTGTTCATTCATTTTGTAAATAAACAGGGTACCGAGACGCTCGCCGGCAATCTCAATAGGAGTAATAATAGCCTGGAATTTCTTGATATCAGGACTTTCAAAGCCCAACGTAGCAAGATTTACATTCTCTTTTGTAGATAGAACTCCCAAGAGACGCTCATTCAGCATGCCGTCAATAAATCCGCCCACAGTGTCATCAATTAATTCTTCAATGGTATCCACCCCGTCGCATTTGCCCACGCCGAGAACTTTACCCTTACGGCTGATTACCAAAATATTAGAACCCAGAATCTCTCGCATAACCTTGCAAATGTCATTAAAAACAACTTTGCTGGAATTATTATTATGGAGAAGCTTCAAAATTTTTCTGGTCTTATCAAGTAACTGTACACTGCTCATGCTTAAAACCTCCCTTATCTGTCCTGAATAGAATGTTATTTCTTGCTGATAAACGTATTTTAGCACACACAAAAACAAATTACAATGAATAAATAGTTAATTTAATCATATTTTTTGCGATTTATATGAAAATTCTGACATTATATACAATCCAGCATTATTTTGCGTCTACTGCAGGCTTCTGCCAAGACATAAAGTCACATTCCGGATAACCTTCACACCCGAAATATCTTCTACCCTTCTGGGTCTTGCGGATCACCACTTCCTTGCCGCACTTCGGACATGGTACACCTATTTTCTCAAGATACTGTTTGGTAAAACGACAATCCGGGAAGCCGGGACATGCCAGAAACTTACCGTGAGGACCATATTTGATAACCATATTCTTTCCACAGACCTCACAGATTTCATCCGTAACCTCATCTGCAATCTTCACTTCCGCCAATGAAGCCTCTGCCTGCTTTACCGCCTCGTCCAGATCCGGATAGAAATTCTCAATAATGGTTTTCCACTTAATAGAGCCCTCTTCTACTCCATCTAAAAGAGCCTCCATATTGGCAGTAAAATTCACATCTACAATAGACGGGAACGCATCCATCATCATTTTGTTTACTACCTCACCCAGCTCGGTTACGAATAAATTCTTATTCTCCTTACCTATATAACGTCTGGCCAAAATGGTTGTAATGGTAGGCGCATAAGTACTTGGACGACCGATTCCAAGCTCCTCCAATGCACGTACCAGGGAAGCCTCGGTATAATGAGCCGGAGGCTGTGTAAAGTGCTGCTTGGGATCAAATGTATCCAGAGTCAGTCTGCTTCCCACTGCAAGCTCCTTGGAAAGCTTATTCTCTACCTCCTTCTCATCCTCCTGCACATATACGCTCATAAAACCGTCAAACAGTCTTCTGGATGCAGAAAGGGTAAATACATGCTCTCCTGCGCCAATTTTCACTGAAGTGGTTTCAAACTTTGCAGGAGCCATACGACAGGCTGCAAAGCGCTTCCAAATAAGCTGATACAAGCGGAACAAATCTCTGGGAAGCTCATCCTTAATTGCCAAAGGCTCTCTGTTTAAATCCGTAGGACGAATGGCCTCATGAGCATCCTGTATCTTCTGATTATTCTTATTCTCCCGAACTACGGTAGCTGCATATTCTTCACCATACTTCTTGGTGATATATTCATGTGCCATTACCTCTGCCTCATCAGACACGCGGGTAGAATCGGTACGCAGGTAGGTAATGAGACCCACGGTTCCTTCGCCCTTGATATCCACACCTTCATAAAGCTGCTGTGCAAGGCGCATAGTCTTCTGTGTAGAGAAATTCAGCACCTTACTTGCTTCCTGCTGAAGAGTTGAAGTGGTAAAAGGAAGTGGTGCTTTCTTTACCCTCTCTCCTTTTTTCATCTCATTTACTTCAAAGTCTACACCCTCAAGATCCTTTAAAATAGCGTTCATCTGCTCCTCAGAGCTTATTTCTGCCTTTTCCTTGCCCTTGCCGTGGTATTTTGCCACAATGGGTTTCTTCTCCCCTTCCAGCTTCAAGTTCGCTTCCAAGGTCCAATATTCCTGAGGTACAAATGCCTCAATCTCTGCTTCCCTGTCACAGATAATTCGAAGTGCCACAGACTGTACTCGTCCTGCGGAAAGTCCTCTCTTAATCTTACTCCAAAGAAGCGGAGAAATACGATATCCCACCATTCTGTCCAGCGCACGTCTTGCCTGCTGGGCATCCACCAGATTCATATTGATTTCTCTGGCATTTTTTAACGAATCCTTCACTGCATTCTTGGTAATCTCATTAAAGGTAATACGGTATACCTTCTTATCCTTCTGATCATTCAATTTCAGAGCGTAAAGAAGATGCCATGAAATTGCCTCTCCTTCACGGTCAGGGTCGGTTGCCAGATAAATCTTCTCTGCCTTCTTCACTTCCTTACGAAGATTCGCCAGAATATCTCCCTTTCCTCTGATGGTAATATACTTTGGTTCATAGCCGTTCTCCGGATCAATTCCCAAGGTAGACTTGGGCAAATCACGTACATGACCGTTACTTGCACAAACCTCATAATTATTTCCCAAGAACTTTTTAATTGTCTTCACCTTGGCAGGTGACTCCACGATTACTAAATACTTTGCCATTCGCCGAAAACCCCTTATTTTCTATGTAAATTGCACCTATAGTCTTTATTTCCTATTTTGAGTCTAATCGTGAACAACTATACAACAAAAGAATTTGAATTACAAGGAAATTTTTTCTAAAGAATGAAAAAGAAGACATGAACCGAAGTTCATGCCTTCAAAAATTAGTCTAAATCGAATAATTCTACGTTAACACATTGCAGCTCTGCATATACATATGGTGTATAGGAAGCCACTAGAGAACCATCTACAATAGAGGAATGTGTCAAAACTGTCCTTCCTCCGATGTAGAAGCTGCTTCGGAATCCCTGTTTGTCTGTAGCAAAATATTTCAGTGGAATTTCCACCTTATACAGCGTCTCCGGATATAAACTTCCGCTTTGGGTCAATGTTACGGACTTATCCTCTCCGTTCTCCCTGATATAGGTATTGGCAGGAAGCAGCCAGTCCGTCACCTCCACAAGAACCTTTTCCGAAGATACCTCACTTCCCGCATCCGGTAACTCTGACGCATCCAGCACATGATAGTCCTCTGCCAAAAGAGCTGACTTATCGTCTGCATCCACCTCCATATAATAGTGAAGCTCCACTTCCTTGGTTCCCTGGGTGATATTTAAATCATCCACCCTAAAGTACACCTCCACGGTATCGCCGGACACATCAGTATAATCGATAACTGCCTCATTATCATCCGCCTCATTTTCCTGAAGCATAAAATCATAATAATTATATACCACGTCCGTTGTGCTTCCTCCGGCATTCATGGTCAAAATCTCCGGATTTCTCAGTCCAGCGTTGTATGCAGCTATCATGGTGTTGATGAAGAGTTTTGCTTCTTCCTCGGTTACTGCATCAAAATATGGATTCGTATCCGTCATTCTTCCGGTAGCGGAATGCCCCATACCGGTATAGATAACATTACCCTTGCTATATATATAGTAGTTATTCTTCACATCACCGGGTGCATAATCATAAGTACCACCTGACAGATTGTACCATACAACGGTATCTGTCTCACCATCCTTGTCATTATCCGCATTGAAATCCAGAGTATAATACTGCTGATGAGTTTCTGCCAAAGTCGGCATGTCACTAATCAGATAAGGATAATTGGTAATCTGACCATCATTCACTTTTTCTGCCCTATCAGAATAAGTATTTACTCTATTCACTCCCATACCGCTTCGATAATAGCTCACATTTCCATCAGCAAATAATTTTTGATTTAAAACATACGTCGAAAAGCCCTGTACCTGGGAAACCGTTTCTTTTCTGGAGGAGTTTGGGGCAAATGCCACATCCGGCATACCATACACATACTTTTCTCCATCTTTATATGGCGCAATTATTGTGGAATCTCCTGTCCCATACTTCACTGTATCTCCCATCTGCTCCAAAACCTTACCCAGCCTCAGCACATCTACATTGCTTCCGCTGGAGACACCATAGGTATCCATTCCCACCAGATTACGCAACTTGATATTAATATTATATCCCCACACCCAGTTACTTCCTTCACCGCCTTTTCCCGGCTCGTAGTAATAATCTTTTACAGCTTTTTCCTGGTTGTCTTCAATTCGATACTCTGCTCCCAGACTGCTTCCAATCTGTATTGAGGCATCAGAAACATTGGTAAACGAAGTCATATCATGGGCAAAAAGAACACTCTTTCCACTCTCGATGAAATGTCTGATATTATTATCCGGTATTGGATTTTCCCCTGTTAAGTCCTTATCGGGTAAATCTGTATCAATTCCCTTCTCCCAGTCAATTCCATCCTTACCATCACTAAATCCCAATATCAGCATATCGTAATCGTTCAGAATAATGGGGTCCTTTTTGGTATCCCCATCAAAAAAGCCCCATTCAAATGTTTCCTTGGAAATAGTGGTAATATCCAGAATATAATCATCACTCACGTTCTGGGCCACACTGCGGAAATACTGGGTAACATTTCCGCCAATATCCACATACTCATCATCCTCAAAATGACCAATGGACTGCTCCAGATTGATATATCTACCCTCGTCATGATAGTAAATCTGCAGAATCTTTATACGTGCCACTTCCCCACTGGCAAGCTTGGTATAACCTTTATGTTGTGTACGAATGCTTGGACATCCAGTCTGTGATACCTCCAGTTGCCAGGTAATGCAGCCATAAAAGGAATCCGGCACCTCACGGGACACCTGATACCGTACACCCGTCTTCAGCTTTGAAACACTCTCCACAATCTGCCCGGTGGATACCTCCACAAGATTGACATTATTCAGCTTCAGCTCTTCATAGTCTTCAGAGAACTTACCGTCCGCGTTAGCATCCAGATATAATTTACAGGTATAATCATCCCCGAAATCCGCTGCACTGTCATTCTCAATAATAAAATCAAACTGCAGATAATACTTGCCCTCAACCGGCAGAAGCTGCGTCACATTACTATCTGTTTCTCCGTCAGCCAGATATTTCTCCTTTGTCATAATCAAATCCTCATACTCCGGAGAATACAGGGACAGCTTAGGTCTGTTAGCATAGAAAGCAAAGGTACTCTTATTTTGCGAAAGGGTATCACTGACAAATATATTCCTTTTGGAGGTGTCTGCCAAAATTTTACTGAGAAACTCATATAAATAAGACGAATTATCCACTCTCTTCTCATCTACCTTCGTTCCCTGTTCCTTTAAAAGCCCTGATGAAATCACTATAGGATAATTAGCATCCAGATAATCAATCAGTGCATTATACTTTTCAACTGACAAATCATTGCCGCTATAACGATGAATGGTGGTCTCTTTTAGGGTAGATGGTGTAGAC
Source organism: Lachnospiraceae bacterium (assembly GCA_017467845.1). Taxonomy (GTDB): domain Bacteria; phylum Bacillota; class Clostridia; order Lachnospirales; family Lachnospiraceae; genus Acetatifactor. The sequence continues at coordinate 45,897 of JAFUKH010000066.1, forward strand.
TCGGTATCTCTTATATTTCTCGTATAATCCGTGTCCAGAAGACCACTAAGAATCGCAAATTCCTCCACCGTATCTCCCACATGACTGTACAGCAGACCATCCATGGAGTCATCGTTATAATCCGTTTCTCCATCCTTGGTCACCAGTCCTGTGGTATTGGAATCAAAGTAAATAACATCATAGGTAGCATTTAAGTCCTCAATATGTCCCACAAATTCATTCATGCCCATTACATGGAAGGTAATCTTCCCGGCTTCTACATTCGTCAGACCGCTAAACTCGGCTGCACTCAAAGTAGAAACTCTTCCTGCCGGCTCAATCACCAGCACATCCAGATGCTCCTTACTCATCTGTCTCTGATTTTTGAAATTGATTATATAACGAAATACACTGGCATCATAAATCTTCGTATCAAGCAAAGCCTTCTGCTGTTCTGCCAAGTACATATTCTCTACAACAATCTCATTCCACACATCATAAAAACCGGCATCAATCTGCTGCTGGGAGTATTCTCCGACAGAAAATAGACCTCTGTTTTGCAGAGAATTGTTTCCGATAACCAAAGGCTCGTTACAGCTAAACCATACATTGCCCTTTACAAAGGAAATATCCTTATTATAGTCAAGGTTTCCAAGATTATCTATTAATGTCCCCAAATTCGTGGAATCCCAGTAAAAATCTGCCTTTATATCCGTTCCGTTTTCATTATATGCCGGTGCGGACAAGAAGTAAGCCAGTTTCCCCAGATTAGATTTAGATACATTCGTACCCTCACTATCTTTAGATCTATAATTTTGATTTTCATCCACTTCCACAAAGGGCTGCAAATCAAAAATGCAAGGTACCTTCTCCATGGAAATATACATTCCAAGAGAAGCCATAACCACGGAAGTAATGTCATTGGCTGTACTAAAGCTGCCCTCTATTCCTTTGATTTCATTCATGGCGGCACCACCATTTATGTATATAAAATCATAATCCTCAAAAAGCTCCGCACCCTCCAAAACTGTGGTTACCTTGTCGTTCTCAAAAGCAGTTTTCAGCATAGCCGGTGTCACTGTTTCCACCGAAACACGCAACTTATCATAACTTTGCTCATCCAGCCCGAATACTTCCTTCTTAAAGACCTCATTATTCGTAATACCACCGGTAAAATAAAGATATGTAGCCTCATAAGAAAAAGCCTCTCCCGGCATTTCACGCTCTACAGTTTCTACCAATGCATAATGACCGTTGCCCTCTCCCACATAAACAGCCTCACTCATCAAATACACATAGTCTCCCGCAGAAACAGGATTATCGCGGCTGACCAATTCAAACATCGGCTTACAAATACCGGAAGATCCATTCCAGATTTCTGAAATAGGGTCTCCACCGGATACCGTGTTGTCCCTGCCTGTAACAGAATTGCTGCTGGGTAACCCATTACCGCTGACGGTCAGACACAGTTCCTCCAAGTAATCCTCTGTCTCTTCCCATACCTCTGCCGCAGTTCCTCTGTACTCCAGATATCCTTCAGGCTGCAACATATATACATCCTCTAAAGGATTATTTTCTGAAAACACTTTCAGTTCCGTATAGGAGAACGTCTCCCCAATATCCCCAGCCTTATAATACGGTGTTGTTACACTATTATTGATGGAATCCAAAGAAGTGTTCCTATCTGCAAATGCAGTAAAAACAGCATCCCACTCCCCCTCTCCGGCACGCAGATATCCACGCTTCACCACTCCGGCAATCTGAAGTCTATTGGCATCCTCCGGTGGATTTTCCTCATATTCCATATAAGGCTCCTCTGCAGAAAACTTCTCTACAGAAAACGGGAATACCCCTGCCTCCTTATAATACTCGTTTATCTTCTCTGCCTCTGAGATCAGTTCATTCATAAACATTGCCCTACTCTCGGCATCCTTCTGCGAAAGAAGCATTTCCTGCCAGGTTCGGTAGGTATTCGTCTCCTCATCATACAGCTTGGAAAATGGCTCCTGTCCACCGATATAATAACCAATCTCCCCATCTCCAATCTTCGGTACGATTTCCAGAATACGATATGTCTTTGTATTACTGATATAATCCTCCCTAAGCTGCTCAATGCCCGGCAACGTATTACTTGCCGCAGTTACCTCTATTTCATCGCTCCATAGGCATACTATAGATGTCACTGCTAAAGCTCCTGCCAGCAGATAACACATTCCCTTTATGAAGTTCGGATATTTCTTCCAGTTCTTCATGAATCAACCTCTTTAATAACTAATCCTCATATTACTATATTTCCACTTACCGCTCTCCTGGTCATAAGAAAACCATATGGTATACTTGTTGCTATCTTTCCACTGAGAGACCCATCTGCTAATTCCCGACAAGCCAATGGTCATATATTTCTCGTAAGTGATATAATATGTCTCTCGCGAGCCACTCCGAATTGTTCTTATATAATATCTTTCCCGGGGCGAAACATAAAAGTAAGTATTGTTGCTGTAACCCTGGGACTTTAAGTCGCTCTGGGACGGACAATATTGAGTCGACGGAAGATCTGATATAGTATAGTTCTCCGTTCTTTCTTCATAGTGGCCTCCCCCATTTCCTCCCGGCACCCATACCGACTCAATGATTTCATATTGTTCAACCAGATTATCCGTTACAAACTTTATGTTAAAGCCATATTTACAACCATCCATAAGCTTGAAGTTATCGGTCTCATAGTAACCTCCTATTCCCGCTGCCCAGTTACCTTCATATACCACGGTCATGGTACTACCCTTCTCCGCATAGTACTGATTCAGCGAATCCGGCACCTTAACTTCAATATAATATCCGTAAGCATCCTTACCGGAAGTTACATCAATGTATCCTTCATGATTAATCTCACTTGTATAATCGTTCATGGTAAAATAGCGGTTTTCATTTGGTTGAATGGTATACCCTGCCTTGCCATCTATCATACAGACGAAACGCCCATCATTCAGACTATAGTCATCTATTTCCGCAGCTGTAGATACATGCCAGCCTCCTGTCAGGCGATAGTAGGTTCTGTATGTCTTATACTTCTCCTCAGGCATACTCTGATCATCTTTATAAAGATATCCGTCATAATACCCATTCAGCATAGCATAGCTATTACTTTCAGAAAATGGTGTCGCGTAGATGGTTGTTTTACCATTTGTATCCCAAGAAGACTGATTGATTCCATCCAGCGAATATTCCACATTAACCGGGGCAATATTCTCCGTATATGGACCATAACTAATTCTTTCTCCGGAATTATTTTTACAATGAATAATCATTATTTTTGCCTTGGTTATACTATGAGGATTACCATATTTATCACAAAAAGTACTGGTGTAATATGACTCACTTGCTTTCCATCTAAGCTTTACATTCCCTGCGCTCTCGCCATATTCATAGGGAAGGAATAAAAGCTCACACACCGTACCAGACTGCTCCTGCACAAAATAATCACTATATTCGGTATCCGGAGGGTCGTCATTATCGTAACCTCCCTGATGACCATAATACGCATGCTGTATTACATTATCACTAGAATCACAGAAATCCACCTGAATTTCAACCCAGTCACCATTATCCCAGTTATCCTCAAGCATTGACAGATCAATATCCACCACACCATTACGTTTCCAACCCTTGGACTCATCAATCGGGCTATTTGTCTCCTTCTTACTGATAACCACATTAATGGTCTCCTGCACAGCAACAAACTGTCCCGTCACAGAATTATATCTCTCACGTTTACACTTAAAGGTAATCGGTACACTCACCTTCCCATTATCGCCGTACTTAATTGTACTTTTTACATCAAACTGTAGCTTTCCCGTCTCCTGAGCTTCCCCAACAGAAGTATCCAAAGTCAGATAATTGCTATAATCATAATATACCGTATTTCCCTCAGAATCCTTCCCTTCTACCGGTTCAAACGATATGGTGATACCACCCATATTGTCAATGGTCTGTTCCATATCGCTCACAATTAAATCACCAATATGAACTCCTGTAAAGGATTCCAGATCAATACAGATATTCTCCTGACCTGCCGCCACACTAATATTATAGCTTCCATTCTGCACATTACTGCTGCTTCCCAGCACCTGCCCATCTGACAGACAATAACTCTTCGTACCGAGCTCTGTAATTGTACGGATACCTACCTTGATATTATCAGACCTAAGACCACTTGCATCCTGTGTCGCATAAACATTAATACGATTGATTTCTCCATCAATGGTGCTTCCGACCTCATCGGTACCTATGAAAAGTGTTGTTGTGAGGCTACTAACCTGTTCTGAAAAAAACGTGCCGGTACTTGTGGGACAAACTTCACCCGGCACATCCGCAAAATGCCATTCTACTGACTGGGATGGCATCAGTCCCACATTACTTGTTACCCTTGCCGCCAGTTTTTCATTCTCTCCCGGCCAGATGGATACACGCTCCGGATATACATCAATCCCGGTTGCCTCCACTTCCGGCGGATCGGGTACATAGATTTCATCCTCGGAAGCATTCATCAAAATATCGTTACGAAGCTTTACTGCATGAGACGTTGTATACTCTCTTCCGGATTCTTCCTTTAAGAAGGTGATGCTATAGCGGATTGTTTTCTTCTCCAAAAGCTCCGATAAATCCACAGAGAAATCAGAAACAGCTTCTGCCAGAAGTGCTTCCGAAGAAATGCTTGTACCCTTGGCAGCCTCAGAAAAGAAAATCTTTTTCTCGTCCTCATCCCAGCGAATCCGATAGTATTTCTCATTGTTATATACATACAATTCCTTGGAATCCAAATCCGTGACACTGATATCTGAGTCCGATATAATAAGTCCGTTTGGTGCCTCCTCCGACTCCTCGGCCCCCTCTGCCAGCTTCCCCACATATTTGTAGGACACGCCTCTTTGGGCATCTATCAAAAGGTCATGAATCTGATTGGCCACCAGCTGGGCATCATACTGCACATCGGTCTCTGCCACACCATTATTATACTGTCTTTGAGACACGATAAGGAAGGAGGCAATGGCACCTCCCACAATTGTCATGATTGCAATGGTCACAATCAATTCCACCAATGTGAATCCTTTGTTCCCCTGTCTCTTAAAAATCTTCATCCAAAGTTCCTCATGCAAAGCCGGCAGAACACTCTGCCAATGCTCCTTTCAGCTTACTGTTTAATAGGATATTTTCCCGGTTAAAGTTGTAAATGTTGCCACCCGCTCCGTGCTACCCTTATAAAAGGTAATGCTTGTACACTCGCCGTGCATGCCACCAACTACCTGCACCTCATTCAGAGCACCACTGCTCCGGTCAAAAGATAATTCCAATCTTTTACCATTTAGGTCCACATTCGAGCCACCAATCTCGGCTTTCACGCACACACCCTGTTCTCCAATCATAACCGGCGTTTCAGCCTCACTTCCTTTATACGCCTGCATATACACGCCGGTAGCATCCTGATACAGCTCTACACGCACATTCTTAAAGCTCATGGTCTTGGTCTTTACTTCGCTCATATTGCCTGCAAAATCCTGCACGCAACCATTTACCTGCATTCTGGGAACCAGCCCCATCATGGTGATTCCCCCTCCTGCAAGCACAGCCGTAATTGCAATTACCACAATCAGCTCCACCAGAGAAATACCCCGATTATTCAGTTTCCATGGATTTTCCTTCTTCACATTTCTCACCTGTTTTCTACTTCTTTGTCCAATTGATATAGGTAATCACGCTATCCAGATTCACATAGGCAGAATCATTCAAGGAATTGCCCTTCATCACATACTTCTCTCCATCGATAAAATAGGCCTCCATCAGAGTCTGACCATTCAAGCCCACCGGTCTGTGCTGCAAAAGCTTTGTTACCGCACTGCTGTCTGCCGCCAAAGTTACACCGGAACCGGCAGTCACTGTCACTTCTCCACCTGCAATTATCAGTCCGGCAAAATCGCCACTGACCTCCACATCTCCGGTCACAATCACTAACCTGCAATCTTTATTACCGGATGCCGAGCCCACCTTTACCGCCACATTACCCTCATCATTATTATCTCCGATAAGTGCCTTCATACCGTTCAGCTCATACTCGGTAACACCGATATTCTCCACTGCACTCTGTAAAATCAGATTCTCATACACGTCCTTACCAAGCTCAGCTTCCGTAAGACCATTGTAATTGGTGCTCAGCTTACTACAGAGAGCTGCATAATTCTTCACCATGGTACTCTTCTGCTGATCCAGTGCTTTCTTATCGTCACTGTCCATAGAATCTGTAATGGTGCCCTTAATAGGCTCTATGTATCCGTTGCTTCTGCTGTAGGTCAGTACATTTCCACTGGTCAGCTGCTGACTGGTGGCACGGTCAAAAAGTATATTATTGTTATATTTCTCCAGATATTTTTCCATACGCTCTTCACAGGCAGACATATAGTCCCGATAATATCTATCCGCCTGCTCTGTCGAATCAAATTTCAAATATACATAACAAATTGTCTCTGAACCAACCCGTTTAAATATAGTCTGGAAGCTGGAAGAATTTAGTCCATAGGAAGAAAGGGGATTTTTCAGCGCACTCACTGCCACATTCTCATCCAGCTTCTTATATCCCAGCAAGGAAGTATAAGTATTAAACCAAGCATTATATTCCTCTTCGGACATGGGATTTCTTCCCACCATCACCTTCGTCTGACCATCCTCCATTACCGTACCCAGACACTCTGCCGGAGCCAGAAATGCAATCTGATCCGTCTTCATAGCCACAGAGGTACCCAGCATCACCTGATTCGTATTATAGGAAGCAGTCTCCGACATATCACCGTTATCCACCTTAATGGAGTTTCCGTTGATATATGCATTGCCACAAAGCATCAAGGTATCCAGCCCATTCATATCCAAAGTGACATTCTTACAGTTAAGTACAATGGCACTGTTGCCCTCAGAGATGCCCTCCAAGGATGCACTTCCATCCCCATATCCATAGTAATTGCCGGAAAGGGCTACATATCCGTTTCTTCCGGAAATGGTCAAATCATCTTGCACATACACATCTCCATCCGTAGACAGTACGCCACTATCCTTCACTGCAATTCCCTTACTCCAGAAGCCGTCTCCCTGCACAGAAAGGCTGGTAGTGGCATTCACAACCGTCTCGCCCTTCGTTATAAAATAGCCCCTGTTATCCACGCTTACCTCTGCTCCTGTAACCAATACTATCCCCTCGTCTCCGGCATACAGATTTCCGGTAACTGTTACATCGCTTTGGTCAAAGGTCAGCTTATCCCTGGCAATGATACTGTAGTCAAATACATTAGGGATTACCGTTGCCTCATTTAATTCCACCTCCGGATAACCAATGCAGATATCCGTTTCGATACAGGAATAGTAGTCTCCGTCAGAGTATTCGATGGATAAAGCCTTCAGAATAAGTCCTTGGGTTGTTGCTTCCAAATTTTTCGCATCTTCAGCCAGCGTACAACGAATAGTCAAAGGTCCGTTATCCGGGTCACATTTTCCCTGCAAATCCGCATCCAGCATAGCTACCAATAAATCCACATCATAACGCTCATTCATTGCGGTATAATCTTTAATAGCTGCTTCAATTGCAGTCATATAATCCAGCTTAAACTGGGCCACACGATACTTCTCCGTAAATTCATCCACCTTATAGGTCTGCATGGCCTTAGAATATGCCTCATTAATGGCATCCGAAGCCACCTTCTCCAATCCCAGATGAATCTGATCCAGCACCTCTTCTGCTGAGTAGAAGTTCTTCTTTGCTTCCCTTTCCGTCATCTTCATCTTGAAGTTCACAAGAGCAAGGGACATCAGAACGGAAGCAAAGATAGCCACCAGTGCAATTACTACAATAACCAGCACCAGAGCCATACCCTCATTATTCAGTTTTTTCCGCTTTTGAAAAAACTTCATATAATCTCCTTAGTTTCTAAGAGTTCCTTTCATCTCTGCTAACAATGTATCCCACATAAAAATCTCATTTACATCCACAGTCATATCCCTATCCGGATTCGCCTGATAAATCTGAATAGTTACATCAAACAGCAATTCGTCCTTGTTCGGATTGGTCAGTGCTGTAATATCAAAGAAATCCTCAAAATCCGTAGTTCTCCGCACACCATTAAAATAATACTCTGCCTGCAACCTTCCCTCCATCAAATCGGTAGGGTTCTTTAATGCATATCCCAAATTAGTCTTAATATCCACAGAGGATGCATCCAAACCGTCTGCATTCCCTTCATTCACACTCACCTTTACACTATAAGATTTGGATAGTTCCTGTCCCAGCGCTGCTTCGTCATCCGTAGGTTGCTGCTTAATCAGATATAAATCCGTCTCATAATCATCCATATTCTTTACTACAATATTTTCCGTCCAACCGGTATCTATCCACTCAAAGTGAGGATTAAAAAACACAAATACATTGCGAAGTGTCCTTGACATATTCTCTTCATTACTGAAAACCATATCCGTCACTTCGTACATTTCATCCTGACAATCATAACGATAGGTAGCATCCACCTGATAACCTATGGCACCGCTGAGCTTGACATCCTCATCAATCTCCACTGTTATGGTTCTGGTAATATCACTGGGAGAAAGGGCATCGTACACACCCTTGGACTCAAAGTAAGACACTGCTTCTCTGTCATACACCGCTGCGTTGGAAATCACCGCATCATAGTTGGAGTCCATGGATGGAATATGTACCATATCCTTACTACCGATGGAGGTCTCCTCCGGTGCCTTCACCGTCACAAGCGCATCAAAACAAGTATTCTCCATCTTTATATTTCGCAGACAAAAGTGATAGGTGTCCACAGCAGAATTGTAGCTTGCAGTTATTCCACCATCTGTGCTTATCGCGTAAAGCTCCTTTTCTGCAAAGCGCATCACATTAGCATTCACATCATACCCGCTCTGGGACACCAACCTGAAATTCGTGATGTCCGACGCAATTCCCGACTCATCTGTCACAGTCACCACAGGATAAGCAATCTGCTGCATCAGACTATCCATATCCTCGGCCTTGATATTCTCCAAAATATTCTGAGCCAAGGATGTGGCCTTATGTGCCAGCTTGGCTTTGGCATTAATCTTTGCTGCCAGCACAAAGCAGCTGTAAAAGCCCCCTGCCACGATGCTGAGTATAGAAATGGCTACAAGCAGCTCTATCAGCGTAACACCCCTATTATTCATTTTATTTCTAACGAATAATCTTTTAACCTGTTTCATACCATGTCCCAATATAAATCATAAAAGGCATGCGTCCTAAACGCGCATGCCATCATCGTTACTCTGCGTCCGCGTCCTCGGACGACTCAACTGTCCCGAAAATATTGTCTGTTCCTTTATGAATTTCATATAACTCCGGCTCCATATAAACCACATCAGAACCATATAAAAAGTAGGAGGTCATAGCAAGATTGCCACTTAATCTTCCCGTAGTTTCATCAAAGGAGAGAACAATGCTGTCAATTGCCTTACGCTCCTCTTTATTATAGATGGTCTCAATCATCTCCTTGATCCCGCTATAGCTGCAATCAATTCCCATATTTACCTGGGTATTATAAAGCGTATATACCGGATATAAAGGCTCCACCGCAATAGGATTCACCGTAGAAATATCCGCCTTAGAGGTATCGTAAGTAGTGGTGTAGGATACCGCCGGATCCGTAAAGGACATACTATTTACAAATATGTACTCGCTACTGTCGCGGTTATCCATCTGATAAGCCAACTTCATATCATCTTCCGGGAGAACATTTGCCGGGAACTCCCGCACCAAAGCAGAAATCTCCTTGTGCATACGATCCATCTCCGTCTCGTAAAATTCCCTATCCGGAATCCAGCCTTCCATAATGGCAATCTCCGTCCTCATCTGCGCATTCTGAGATTCCAACGCAGCCGTTTTTTCTTCCATTTTTACATATACAAACTGATAAGCACAGAAGGCAAGCAAAACGCCGATAAAGCCTAATAATAAGTTTATTTCACTCTTTTTCACTTTTTGCCCTCCCCCTACTTGTTTTCTTCCAGCAAGGCTTCTTCTAAAGCCATCTGCTCCATAGATTTATAAATACAGCTTACGGTAAAAGTTACCACCCTGTTATCACTCTCGTCAATATCATCCGATACCCCCATGACAGTCACGGAATCCACAGACCTCATGTTTCGAAGTTCCTGTACAGCATTAGCCATTTCTTCCTTGGTATCCACCTCGATATTCATGGTTACATTGTCCAATGTAGCTCCAAAGGTTTTCACTCGAATATTGGCGGGCATCTTCTCCTCCAGTTCCGCAATAAACTGTAGCATATCCTCATTGTGATTCTCTGTCACCGCATACAGATTCTTTACCTGTGTGTATGCATCCTGTGTCACAACATAGTTGGCATGTATACTTCGAATATCCACCAGTTCATTCATCCGCCGTACATTGCTATTATACTCCTGCTCTGCCTGCATATAATTCAGATAGGACACTGCTACCAGTGCAAAGGCAATCAAGGTACCTCCAATCAACAAAAGCATTGCCACAGCAGTATAGTCATTTCCGCCGCTCTTCTTTGCTTTGCTATCCTTATCCTTCTTGTCCCCTACAAGGCCAAGAGGAGCTACGACCGCACCGATACAGGCAATATATTCACCAAACATGCCATCCTTAAAGGCCTTCTCCACATTGAAGCCTTCCAGATGTATCAGGCTCTTGGTCTTCACCCCCAGTTCATTGGTAAGAAGCTTGGACAGACCGCTGAAATTGGAGCCCATACCGGTAATATACACCCGCTCTACACTTTCTCCGTTATTACGAGAAGCATGATAATCCATGATTCTTCCGATACCGCTTATTAACATTTTCATAGAGTTGGCAACGGTCTGTTTTGCAGCAAGAAGCTGTGCGTCCTCCTCCTCTTCCTCCGCTTCAATCAATTGCTTTCCGCCAAAGGAAAGTCGAGTACATGTCTTACGCGTACTAAGTTCCACTGCCTCATCATAAGTTGGAGCACCAAAAACAGGAGTTTCCATAATTGTTTCCAGTGCATCATTGATACCATAAGCTACATTTCTTTGCAGGACAATGGTCTTCTCCTTTAGGATGGTAACAATGGAGGAGTTTTCATCAATCTTCACCACCATCTGAATGCCTTCTTCGCATTCATTCTTCACCATCTGGTAAATACTGTGACCGGAATAGTCAAATGCTGCCAGCTGCTTACCGATTGCCTGTGCAATATTACGATAGCTTTCAATCAAGCTTAAAGGAAAAGCAAGCACCAGTGCCTTATACTTTTCAATGGTATTCTCCTGCACTGTTCCCAGAATGATATGTCCCAACTCATACTGTGACAAATCGATGGGAAAATAATCACTGGCATTATTCTCAATCAGCGAAGCTATCTGCTTGGGCTTTGCTTTAGGAATAATTACCTCTCTGTTTGCAATCTTAGAAGATGCCACCGTAAATACCACTCGCTTACAATTCATATGATTGGCGGATAAAGTACTCTTAAGTGTCGCTACCAATTCCTCTGTCACCTGAATCTCCCCATCAACGACGGAACCCTTGGGTGTAGGAAATTTAGCATGGGCATATACCTTGGGATTCTTCACCTTATAATCTGTCATACAGATTCTGGTTGTATGCATTCCTATTTCAATACTTAGTACTTTTTCAGCCATTGTTTATCCAGCCTTTCAATTTATCTATGTTTTGGAGTTTTTATAAAGGTCATTTTGTTAAGAAATCACTCCGTTCAGAAGTGATATGTTTTATTCTGACACGCTCTCACTCCATGAAAAACGTAACAGTACTAAGCCCGAAAACACCTCGCAAAGTACTGACGTTTTTCAAGGGTCTTCATAAAACATATCGTTTCTTCTCTGCGTAATTTCTTAACAAAATGACGCCAACACATTACTCCCTTATATTCATCCTCAGTAGACTATAGTCCAATATAGCCCAGATACCAGGTAATCATCTCGTTGCCATACAGCGCACAGATGGCTATCCCCATCGCAAGGTAAGGTCCCATAGCAAGTACATGGTCCTCCCCTGTAAATCTCATGCGAAGTATATGAATGACGGAGCCCAATATACAGCCCAGCAGAAATGCCGGAATAATCAACTTCCAGCCAAGCACAAGACCGCATGCAGCCATCAGCTTCACATCTCCTCCGCCCATAGCTCTTCCCCCTGATAACATATAAATCAGGTACAAAAAAACACTGACAGCCAGGAATCCGATCAGGTACCCCTTCCAGCCCGGAAGGTCTGTAATTACCCGAAGAATCCCCAGCCCCAGAATAAAATAATTGATTCCCACAGGAATCTCATATGTTCGAAAATCAATCACACTCAAAGCAAGAAGTGCACTAAACAGTAAACAGTAGAGTAGGGAATCTACGCTTACACCACATTTCATAAAAACCAAAATATACAAGATTCCATTCAGTGCCTCAATAATGGGGTACTGAATGGAAATCTTTGCTTTGCATTGTCTGCATTTGCCACCCAGCAATAACCAGCTAAACAGTGGTATTAAATCATACCAATGCAGCTGATACCCACAGTTCATACAATGAGATCTGGTGGTTACTATATTCTCTTTTAAGGGCAGCCTGTAGATAACTACATTTAAGAAACTGCCGATGATAATTCCGTACAGGAATATGATGGTGTATAGTAAGATTGTTGGGAGCATGATTCATAAATTCCTTAAGGTGTAGCTACTACATTGTCAATTCTTCCACTTAAAGCAGCTGAATAAGTTTCCATTGCAGTAACAACAGTATTAGTAGCCGCATTATTAAAGGTAACACTACCATTATTAACGGTTGCTGTGATAGTACCATCAGCTGCGTTTGTTCCGGAAGTAACTTCCCAATCACCTGCTATCGCATAAGTTCCCATCACAGCCGCTATTTCAGCTTCCAAGTCGCTATCTACAGTACATTCAACAGAAATAGTATTAGTAGCTGACGCTGTATGTGGAACAGTAATTGTAACTTCTGTAGCTGAACCACCTCTCGCATTGTAATCAACCAAAGAAGTTTCCACTACAGTCAACACAGAATCTACTGCAGAAACATCACGAGACTTTCTTGCATTCTCAATGTATCTGGTATAAGCAGGTGCAAGTACACCAACTAATACTGCCATAATGGCGATTACAATGATTAACTCAACAAGTGAGAAACCTTTATTGTTCATTTTCTTGTTCATAACACATCTCTCCTTTTCGTGCATTAATATTATTTTATCTATGAGCTAACGCTCTCTTTCACACCCCGTCCCTACACGTAGGTGAAAAATTCAAATTACAAGTTACTTAAAGAATCGTACATGGTCATCATCGGCATCAGACATGCTCCCATGATAGGGATTACAATGCCTGCCAGAAGTACGATAACCATTGGCTCCATAACAGCCATCAGAGTCTGGGTTGCCATTTCCACCTCTTCCTCATAATAATCAGCCAACTTATCTAACATTTCCTCTGTACTACCGGTCTCCTCACCAATTCGTATCATATGATACACCATAGGTGGGAATAGTCCGCAATCCTGCAAAGGTCTACTCAAAGGCTGACCTATCATAATATCATCCCTTGCATCAAACAAAGCATCTCGGAAGTAGAGATTTGTCATAGTACTTCCTACGATTTCTACCGCTTCCACCAGTGGCACACCTGCGCCTGTCAGTGTACTTAATGTACGTGCCATCTGGGCAGCAGCACTCTTTACGACGAAGTTTTTAAATGCAGGTATTTTCAGTATAATTTTCTGGAAGAAATACTTGCCAACTTCCGTACCATAAAAACTTAGCAACCCAAATACAATGCCGGCAATCACCGGAACCAGAATGAACCACTTCCCTATAATAAAATCACTGATAGCAACCACCGCTTTGGTCAGCCCCGGCAGCTCCGTACCCATATCCAGAAACATTTCTTCATAGGACGGAATTACCATTACAAGCATAACCACTACTACGATAAGTGCCACTACCAATACTACCAGTGGGTAGGTCAACGCCTTCTTTACCATGGCCTGAGTCTTATTGGAGCGTTCAAACTGTACTGCCATTCGCTCCATGGAGATATCCAGACTACC
>JAFUKH010000067.1 GCA_017467845.1 Lachnospiraceae bacterium
AAAAGCACATAATCCTTTACTGCCACCTTGCCCGTCTCATATACAGGCAATAGCTTGATATACCATAAAAATGCCAATATTGCAAAGGGTCTGGTCGTCATATAGGTTGCATTGTGAAACGGATTGGGAGTAAACACTCCAAGGTACCTAAAATTAATTCCCGGAAGCCAAATTCCTTCCGGCGGAAACACCATGGACACAAAATGAAGTGTCACAGCCACCAATGTAATCAAAATGCCTGCAAGATAAGGTCGCTTAGAAAAGCATTCCTTTAAAGGCTTAAGAACCACCCGACGCATTCCCCAGATGGTAATCACGATACTTAATGTATTTAGTAACAGTGTGGCCATTGCCATCGCAATGTCCGGCTCTAAGAACAAATGAAACACACTTCCAATCCAGAAGAAGATTGGATAAGGAAAGCTATAACCACTATCCAATCCCTGCATTTCCAGAATATAGGCCTTCATATCGTTATGATATAATGGCGACTCCTGAAGTGCATAAACCGCCTGCAGTACAAACAACCGTCCGGTTATGAGTACTACCGTAAGAAGAAGCAGCATCATAAAGCCATAATCTATTAACTTATCTTTCTTACTTTCCAGCTTCACTACTTACTTCTCCACTTTTCTAAGTAATCTTTTTGCAACAAGATACATCAAAATCAAAATTGCCTGTCCGAAATACCAAACACATTCCAGCATTCCAAATCCCATAAACACCACAAATACCATCCCCGGAAGTAATGCCGTAGGTTCTTTTGCTTTAACCAGAATTCCAATACTCTTTACACCATACCAAATCATAAGAATTACGAACAAAACACCGGCCGGAATTCCATAATTATAAAGCATCTGCACAAAAATATTCTGTGCATGCCATGCGTGGAAATCCTCTGTAATCTGATAATGACCTTCTGAAACGGTATGACCGGACATGTTCAGATTGGAGAGATATTTTTTCCATATTTCCAGACGAATCTTTCCGGAATTCTGTGCATCCTCTCCTCTGAGAAGTCCGTCATCTGTCGGCAAAGGGGTAGTTTCTATTTCCGTCGCCAACGCCTCTAGCTCAGATACTGCGGAAGCCACAACGCTTTCCTCTACCGGCTTCGGCGAGGCTTCCACTGTGACGGACTTATCTTCTATGATAGCCCCAAAGTTGATTCTTCCCACTGCAGTCTCAAAAAACTCTTCCAAAGAAATGTATCTCCAGGAATTCCAAGGATCGAAGGAATGCACTTTATCCGGATGATATTCTGCACCAAACCACACCGGCCTATGCAGAACACACGGAAGATACCTAATCGTTCCATACACGCAAGGGAAGGTTATCACCGCACAGAGCACAAGTGCCACCCAGCGCAGAAGCAAACGATATGCCTTCTCCCTAAGCATCCACAAATTCGAAATAATTCCAAATAAAAAGGTCAGACCAATCAATACCAGAAGTGCCGTACGGCAGATAGTAAAGAAAATAAAACTTACAAGACCACCCGCCAGCACATAATAAAATGCCTTCCACAACCTGTTTACCCATTTCTTTGGAGAAACTTTTCTTTCCTTTTCCTTCCAGTGTAGCACGTGAATACGATACAGCACCATCATATAAGTCACTAAATAGAAGAGTGCCGTCATATTGGTATTACTGTAAGGTCCAAGGTATCGCACTTCATCATATGGTCTGAACCCATACGCCCAAATCTGAATAAGGAAAAAGGCCAGAATAAATCCGTTAGAGAGCGAGTCCCACATCAAGTTCTCTTCTCCCTCCTCCATCCCGGTCAGATAGAAGCACATAAACATTCCAAAGAACCATATCTGCCAGATTTCATAATATCTGGAAAGAACCATCCAAAGGCTCATTACTCCAAAAAGAGCTGCCAAAACTCCTTCCTTTTTCCAGCATATATTCTTCCAAAACTGTGTAAATAACACACGAATTATGGTAAAACCAAGAATTCCCACGTCAATCACAGCCATAATGTACTGCCACTCATTAATGGGACCTTTGAGGGCAATCCATACAAAGCTACCGATAATACTTCCCACAAGCCACAGGATAAGCCAGATAAGGTCCGGTTTCTTGTACTTTTCCTTATCATAGGGATAGCATCTCAGGGTCAGAATCCCCATCAAAACACCTAACGCGTTGGCTGCAATCATACGATAATAGCCATTCTGGGTAGCATATATCCAATCTATAAAAACAATCCCCGCAAACACCAGGGTAAATAACCATCTCTTACTTTTCAACAGATTTCTCTCCTACGCAAAACAGTAACACATACGGCAATAGCACCATCACAGGATACAGATAACGAAGCTGCACCGTGGGGCCCAAAAGCAAGGTCGCATAATACCCCAGTACAAAGCTCAGCGGTAATAACGGACGGTACCTCTTTTTCCACAATAGGTAACCGGCAACCACTAAATAAAACCACAGATAAAAGCCCGGCATCATCAGATATTTCAACACAGGAATATCCTGATATCCATTGGTATCTGCGAAATTTTCCAGCTTTTCATGGAGCCATTCCCACTTAGAATCCTTATAGATTCCCATTGGATTCAGCTCATTCTCCACCCAACGGGTCTGAATATAGCCAAGTCCTTTGTCTAGACCATTAAAATTGATATCGCCGTGACTTACATCAAAGGGGTACACAAATCCGGCATCCACTGCCAGAACCGCATTAATATAATCCCCCGGATACTCTGCCAAAAGCTTTAAATATAAACCAATCCACTCCCTTGCACGCTGCAGGGCCACAGATGTCTGGGTATGCTTCTTTACCGGATCCGCAATTTCGGGACGATAGTTCTTATACGCTTCATTTGTAATAAAATCATTTAAAAATGCCTTAGACGCTTCATCCAGAGTATTATCATCCTCCGGCACCACATCTATACCCCCATGATACACATAGGTGCGGGCAAACTGCTGGATAGGAATACTGAGCATCTCACGCTTGTCTCCCTGCGTGGCATCCACCGAAACAAATAGTACGCTCAGCAGTAAGTTACCTGCCAGATAACCTGCTACTCCCACAACCCAGATTCTTCGAAAAAGAAGCTTATTATTCTTAGCAAACAAACAGGTAAATACACCAAAAACAATCAATACCAGATAGGCATACTTTCCGTTATTTCGAAATAAAACAGCTCCCACCACAGCAATAGCAAGCACAAAATCCCACTTGCCCACCTTCCAGCTGCTTTGATTCTCCCACAGGAGCTTGTACATTGCAAACATCAAGAGTAGTACAAAGACAGTAAACAAAACATCCTTGGTGGCACTGACACTCATATACCAGTATACCGGAAGAAGCATCCCCAGAAGCTGCACAAAAAGCAAATATCCCGGTGCTACTCCTCTTTCATAGAGAAGACCGATTCCAAGCCCCATAACTCCGGCTACACACACCATCTGAAGCAGAGTAAATAAGCCAATTCCAAGATTCACGCTACCTAATCCGCCACCAAAATCCATAAACCATTTTACCAAGAGTGTGTGCGCTAACGGATGATGATCTATATACTGACCGGATACAATCTGTTCCAACTGAATGGTAATATCGTAAGAACAAATTCCCGGGTAATACGCCAAGTATGTAGGCAGATACGCAAGGGCAAACAGCAGTGCAGAAAGCACCCCTACCTTTCCTGACCCCTGCCTTTTTTCCAGCCTTGCATCATCCTTTATAAGTCCCAATGCCTTAGTTACCAGAACTCCGGAAAGGATGCCACACACCAGACACATCAAAAGTAGTACCGACACGTATTTACCGGACCAGACAATATTACCTTCCTTGGCCAGATGAGCTCCTGTAAAGCAAAAGAAAAAGAAGAAAACCATGATGCTTGAAAATATCAAATAACCACTTTTCTTACTCATCTGCGTTTTCTCCTTTACTCATTCTAGTTCATTTTCATTTTCTTCTCTGAATTCACACGATTCAGGCGATATTCAAAATCTCTGCGATCTTTTGCAACAGTCACGTCTAACATCATACCGTTAAGGAAGGACTGAATTGCTGCAAGCACAATAAATCCACATACTATCAGTGTTGGGAATCTGGGCACCAGCCCGGTCTCCAAATAAGTAGCCACAATGGGCGCAAAAAGGACTGCTGCCACCAGCACTAAAAATAGAGCAATCCAGCTGAAGAACATTAGCGGCTTATAGTTCTTATATAGCTGTAACATCTTCTTAATAACTTTCATACCATCACTATAAGTATTCAGTTTAGACTCACTTCCCTCCGGACGATCCCTATACTGTACTACCACATTTTCTACCTGCATGTGATAATTGACCGCATGAATACTCATCTCCGTCTCAATCTCAAAGCCCTTGGAAATAACCGGGAATGTCTTGACAAACTCATAAGAAAAAGCTCGGTAGCCGGTCATGATATCCTGAATGTCTGAGCGGAACAGACGATTGATACAGAATCTCATCAGGCTGTTACCGAAATTGTGAAATGGTCTCTTATTCTCTGTAAAATAAGTGGAAGACAAACGATCACCTACTACCATATCTGCTCCGTAGTTCAATACCTTGTCCACCAATTCATGTGCACAATCCAGTGGATAGGTGTCATCACCGTCAATCATCAGATAACACTGTGCATCAATCTCGCGGAACATCCTGCGGATTACATTGCCCTTCCCCTGCTTATGCTCATAACGCACAACGGCTCCTGCCTCTGTGGCAAGCTCCACCGTACGATCCTTAGAGTTATTGTCATACACATAAACTGTCGCTTCCGGAAGCGCCTCTTTTACATCCTTTACCACTTTGCCGATTGTCTTTTCCTCATTGTAACAAGGAATCAAAACTGCTATTTTATCCATTAGGGTACCCCTTCTATTTATTAACATAATCACTCGCAAACCCGCACTTCGTGCTCTGCTCACTACTCTCGCAAACTCGCACTTCGTGCTCATCGTCTGCTTCGCAGACAGTTTGCTCGTTGAGCACGCATAAAAAACAAATGTCGCTTCGCGCCGCTTGTTTTTTCTATGCGTGCTCACATTATATCACAATCTGTCTACTTTAGAAATGCACAATTATATAATCCCCCATATCCACGATAGAGCCTTCCTCAGGGAAAGAGGGCATATCCAACGCATAAACTTCTGCGTCAGCATATACGCTTATATCCTTTTGAGGTACAACTGTATGACCATGCATACTAAAAAATATAGTCATCTGGGTATCATCATCAAACGCATATCTGGCCCAATCAAGTACAGAAAGCCCGGGAGTCTGGGCAACCCACACTCCGTAGTGACCATTATAAAACTTCTCCAGAAGGTGTTCGTCCACCGGATTTGTCCATCTGAGAATCTTATAAAACGTCTCACTATGATACTCCACATATGCATCCTGGATGATGGATTTTGGCATTTCATAGGTTCCCGTAAAAACCACCGGTTTTGAAATGTCATAGCCCTTCTCTAACTCATACGCAATCTGATTCATGGTATTTTTAGCATCTTCATACTTTAAGTAATCAATATAAAACCACCTGTTCATGTCCGCACACTGATTAAAGAGTATTACCGCAAGAACCACCGCAGCCGCTCCTCCCACCAGTTTTTTACCTTTGGGTAAGCTAATCCGTTCCCGAATATTAGTTACTGCAAACAGGCCAAGTAGAATTCCCCATGCACTGAAAAGAGGCAAAAATTGGGCAGAACGATAAAGCGTAACACTTCCCTCGATTACTACCAGCAGGTAAGATGCTATAAATGCTCCGATGGTCCAAATCAAAATCCATGGCCTTTTCTGGCGAACCGCACGATACACACTGTATATCCCAACAAACACTGCTGCGCACACATAAATGAAAATGGGATAATACGCATACAGAAAAACAAAGTATCTGACATAAGTTCTCTTCAGAGCCATAACAAATGTTGCTCTTCCCTCCGAATCAAAAATCCAGCCAAGCATCTCACTGAGAGAACGATGCACCGCATCATCCTTCAGCTCCTGCAGTCCGAAAACAGCAATCACAAGATTCACCATTACGCTACGAAGTACAAATGCCACCGCCGGAACCACAAGTACCGGAATCACTTCCATAAACCACTGCTTCACAGTTCCTTTTTCCGCTCTGTTCCCGGCAATTCTCTCACTGGCAAGCAGCATACATGCTCCCATCAGATAGACAATCATGAAGGATTCATAGCAGCCGATAGCAATCCAAAGTCCCAACGCACCGCATAGTAAGTATTGCCATTTTTTCTTGCTTTCATCTAAATACTGTTTCAAAAAAGCTAAGGATATCCCGCTAAACAAATAGCCCAGCCCCACACCATTGTGCAAAAAGTAGGTAAACACCTCACTAATCAACGGGTTTGAAATCAGGAGCGCACCAAAGAAGCCATACCCCCACATTGGGATATACTCCCCGAAAATACGATACAACAATACCGTCCATACCACTGCTGCACACATCAGTAGAAGAACCCCTGCCAAATCTGTAAAGAAGGGTGCAAACTCTGTAATGTGCAGTACCTTGCCCAGCATATAAGTCACCCATCTTCCTACCACCGCAGAAAGACCATCTTCAAAATAATAACTATATGGCGTATCGTCAATTCCAACCGTTCCATGAGTTATGAAAAATCCATAACTTCCAAGGGCAGACAGCAACAGCATAACTTTACATACTGTATTCGAAAAAATTTTTTTCCCGTCTAAAAACCACTCACGCATATTAAACCTCTTTACAACCGATTCGCGCCTTTGCCTGACTTATCAACGCCTCTAAGCCCACTGCAAAGTACGGAATCATAATAAGCAGATATGGGAATACATACCTAGTCTTGGCTTCCCACAGCATACTGAAGAAAAAGCCTCCCAATGACGCAATCAAAAGCAGGTACTTGCCAACGCTTTCCCATTCCTTCCGCTTAGAAATCAGGAGATACAGAATGCTTGCATACATAGCCATCTGGTAAACCTTCATCACCCGCTCTATCAGCAGACCGGTACGAGCCCGATACCTGAGGGTCTGTACCAACTTCGCCTGCTCACCCACTGTATTCTTGTTCATGGTCATGCACTGATACATAGGGGTATTCCATTGAGCATTCATCTTTCTGGTGAAGAAATCCACTGCATAAGATGTATCCGATTTATACAAATTAAAATAGGTCTGTAAATCCGCCTTCATCTGAGGCATCATAGCCTCTGTACTGTCATCGTACGCAGCAAAGGTATGCAGAGAATAACTATTGTACCAGCCGCTGTAGCCATAATCATCGTTTAGTCCCATGACAATAAAGGATAATGCCGGAACTGCTTCCGCATCCTCCACATATTTATCATAATACACTAATCGCAAAGCCCCCTGCAGAAGCAAAACTCCTCCTACCACAGAAAGCAGCATCAGCAAATTCTCTTTGGAACGATTCTGAATCCATCTGACCACCGCTACAATCACAAAAGCGATCACCATTACCAACACATTTTTACGAAACTGCACTGCCACCCCCAGGCACACCCCCATAGTAATCAGCTTCGGATACGAAAACTTCTCCATCAGCGATAAAAAGAGCCATGCAGATACTATCGCAAGTGCGGTAGACGGAATCTCACCATAGAAAAATCCCACATAAGGATACATGGGTACACAACACACTGCCAGAATCAAATAAAACAGCTCCGCTTTCCCATTTCTTTCCGTAATGTGTCGCACAATCATACACCCACTCAGGACAATCAGGGGAATCATTAGAGCCGAAAAATGATAATATGCCTGATAATTACTTTCTCCAAAAATGGTATAAAACACTCGCAAAAAGGTCACCAGGCCAAGCTGCTGGGGATATCTCGCAATATATTGTCCCTTATTGAATCCTCTGAAATCTCCCATATTAAACGCATTAGCATATTGAGAAACCATTAACTGGTCACCTTCCGGTGCTACCGGATTCGCATAAATCCAATACACACTGAAAGCATAAGAAACTACCAAGGCAGCAATCAGGAAAAAATTCCGCTTCCATCTACAAAGAAATCTATCGTATATTATACCGATAAACACAAATCCACATAAGAACAGTGCAATACAAATCAGACTCCACACAATGGACTCATTCCTAAAAAATACATGCTCGTCCCACCACTCTCCACTATTTTCTCCGGTAATGGATAAACTATGATAAAAAAGCAGACCAAATATAACAATCGAAATATAGGTAAAAATACGGGTTGAGCCACGTTCAAATTTCTTCATTTACAAGACCTCATCTTATTGCAAAATCTTACATAATTATAGCATTATACCACTTGTTTGTGCTATATTAAAATACAAATACAAGGGATAAATAGGATTTAATTATGAAAATAGAAAAAAGGATTACTATAAGTACTTTTATGCTGGCATTCGCATTTACAATTATGCAAATCGCAGGCTATCAAATAAGTATGTTCTACGACACCAGCGTACACCAATCGGAATTCTTTCAGAATATTGGCATGTTGTCTCTTCCCCAATGCCTTATCTGGGGAATCCTCGAATTCCTACTGTGGTTTCTTATTCTGAATTTACTTTTTCGTTTGCTTGACCACATTTCTGTTCGGACAGTAGGGGCTCTTTCTTCGAGATACAGTTCTCCGCTTTTATGGATAGGCATTACTGTTTTATTGTTTGCATGCTGGATACCGGCACTAATGGCCTGCTACCCGGGCTGCTACAACTACGATGCCATCGGGCAGATTCCTCAGGCTATGTATGATGAAGTCCCTTACAATACCCATCATCCGTTATTACACACTCTGATTATGGGAAAAATCATGAAATGGGCCATCGAGCTTACCGGTCTGGATTTAAGCTTTGCCATTTTGGTTTA
Organism: Lachnospiraceae bacterium; assembly: GCA_017467845.1. GTDB lineage: Bacteria > Bacillota > Clostridia > Lachnospirales > Lachnospiraceae > Acetatifactor. Next base: position 8,877 of record JAFUKH010000067.1, read on the forward strand.
TTGCATTTTCCAGATGCTTGTTTGCTCTGTCATCCTGTCCTATTCATTATACAATATACTAAAAATTTTTCGTAGAAAACTGGTTGTAGCGCTTTCCTTCCTCTATTATGCGTTCTGTCCTACCATTGTTTTGTTCACAATGAGTACCACCAAGGATGTGCTTTTTTCCTTATTTTTTCACCTTGTGGTCATCTACGTCTACGACATGTACCTGGATTTGGATAGTTTTTTCAGGAATTGTCGAAAGATACTACGCTTTATCCTTGTCTCTGTCATTGCCTGTATGTTGCGAAATAACGGTATCTATGCAATTTTACTTTTTGCATTCTGTGGCATACTATCAGGAAAAGAATATCGTAGAAAAGTGTTGCTTTTATCCTTGTGCGTGTTTTGCATCTATGCTGCCAGTTCCAAAGGATTAGAATATGGCCTGCAGGCAGAAAAGGGCGGTAAAATCGAGATGCTGTCCGTTCCCATTCAGCAGATTGCAAGAGTATACACCAATCAGGGGACAGATGATTTTACAGAGGATGAGTTAGAGCTTCTTCATTCTGCGGTGACACCGAATGCCCTACTCTCCTACAATCCTTTTTCCTCTGATAATGTAAAGAACCGTTTAGATAATGCTATAGTAATGTCTAATATCGGCGATTTTGCCTCGATGTGGATTAGATTAGGTATACAATACCCCGGAGAATATATTTGTTCCTTTTTAGAAAACACCTATCAGGCCTGGTATCCCGGTACATCTATATATGTTTCACCGGATGCAGAAACTACCTTTTACTTCGATTTTGATATGTCCGGCGGCGTGGTACGCGAGATAAAAAATTTCAATCTGGCGGTTATATTTAACCGGATTTCCAATGAATATTTCTATCAGAAATTTCCGGTAATACGCCTCCTCTTTTCCATCGGTGCAATGCTCTGGGTTGCTATTTTCACATTTGCATATGGAATCTGCCACAAGCGTTCTGATATCTTCATGCCCATGATTCTGGTTCTTGCTTATTGCCTGACCAATTTCTTAGGACCAATCTCGCTTGTAAGATACTACCTGATTTTATTTTACGGATTTCCGTTATTTTTAAGCTTTGCAATGTCCCCTTCGTCAAATAAAGGAATTTAGATAATGAACAAGAAGACACAGAACCTGTTTTGTCAAAAATTGCATAATTTCGCCTTTTATACTGTAACCACCCTTGGACTTTTTCTTATGGGCATTCTCACCATTTCCACTTTCTTCGTAAGCTTTTACGCAGAAGAGATGGAGTCCCAGACAATGTATGGGCACTACGATTCCCTGCTGCTTCAGCTTCCGATGATTGCTATCGTTATTATACTCCTTATGTCAATTCAGAAAATGGACGATGCAATTCTCAGAAGAATCCGACGGATTCTGCTTCCGATGACTTTGTTCCTCCTCTTTGGAGGCGGACTGGCCTTACTAATCTTTGGGCGCCTAACCCCGGCAGCGGATTCCTACAGTGTCTACGCCATCGGCGAAGCCTTTGCAGAGGGGAATCTGGCCGCCATCCAGCCTACCGGAGATACTTACCTCTCCTACTACCCTCAACAGATTGGATTGGTTGCCTACTATGAGCTGGTTATCCGTTTATGGAATCTGCTTCCAATCAGTATGCCTGCGTATCATGTGATAAAGCTATTAAATATTCTCTTCGCTTGCGGAATCATTTATTTTCAATACCGTAGCGTAGCAGTAATTACCAAATCGGAGAAATCACAGGTAATCTATTTACTTCTGGCAATGGGTAATCTCCCCTTGGTATTCTACACCTCTTTCGTGTATGGAGAAATCCCTTCCTTTTCATGCTTTAGTATGGGACTCTATTTTTTGCTAAGACACGAACACGAGACAACGCATAAAAAAGACTTAGTTTTCAGCGCCATTGCCTTTACCTTCAGCGTCTTACTGCGGAAGAATACATTAATTTTGATTATCGCAGTACTCTTAGCAATACTGTTTACTTGGATAAAAAATCAAAAACGAGACCTTGCAGTTTACGCAATTCTTGTGGGACTGTGTGCAATATGCATTTTGCCTATGGTGCAGAAAATCTACGAATTTCGTGCAGACAATACGCTCCTTCCCGGAGTGTCTGCCTACAGCTACTTTGCCATGGGTATGCAGGAAGCTCCCAGAGGAAATGGCTGGTATAACGGTTTTAACTTTAATACTTATCAGGAAACCGGTTTAGATAATGAACTTGCGGATACCATCAGTAAGGTTGCAATTGAAACGCGTTTGAAGGAGTTTCGTGAAAATCCAACATATGCCCTTACCTTTTACCTGGATAAAATTCTCTCCCAATGGACGGACGGAAGCTATGCCTGCCGCCAAGCCATCGTCAGTGCCTTTGGCAATCGTAGCGGATTTTTTGCCAGTCTTTTTGACGGTTCCGTGGGGCTGATTTTTACTGGGTATTGCAACATCTATCAATGCGTTATTTATCTGGGAGTCTTAATATTTCTCATTCGGAACAGACACCATGCCAATCTGCTTTTGTATATCGGCATTATCGGTATCATCGGAGGCTTCCTCTTCCATATCATCTGGGAGGCAAATTCCAGGTATATACTGGCTTATTGGTTACTTATGATGCCTTATGCTGCTATGACCTTTATAGACAATAAAAAATGAGAGCAACGCTCTCATTTTTTATTATAATTATTTTTCTAAATCAACACTCTTAAGTAATTCCTTAATCTCATCTACAGTAAGCCACCAGTCGTTGTTGCCTGAGCTGTAAGAGAAGCCTTCCGGAACCTTCTTGCCGGTAGGAACTGCCTTATGAGACTCACTCCATGTCATCTGAGGATATACAATAAAGTGCTTATCATACTCATAAGTGGTCATGGAATCTTCTACGGTTACCATAATCTCATGAAGCTTCTCGCCTTCACGAATACCTACTTCCGGCATCTCACATCCCGGCAACATTGCCTGTGCAAGGTCTGTAATCTTGAAGGAAGGAATCTTGGAGATAAAGGTCTCTCCGCCCTTTGCTTCCTCAAGCGCCTTCACTACAAGCTCTACGCCCTGCTGTAAGCTGATCCAGAAACGAGTCATACGATAATCGGTAATAGGCAGCTCCTTGCCACCATTCTTAATGATATTGTTAAAGAATGGGATAACACTACCACGGCTACCTGCAACATTACCATATCTTACAATAGAGAAATTAATGTCCTTATTGCCTGCATATGCATTGGCTGCGATAAACAGCTTATCGGAAACAAGCTTGGTGCCACCATAAAGGTTCACCGGATTAACCGCCTTATCGGTAGATAACGCAACAACCTTCTTTACACCCATATCAAGTGCTGCATCAATAATATTCTGTGCACCGTTAATATTGGTCTTAATTGCCTCTGCAGGATTGTACTCGCATGCAGGAACCTGCTTCATAGCAGCTGCATGAATGACATAATCCACACCTTCGAAGGCTCTCATCAGTCTTTCCTTATCTCTTACATCTCCGATAAAGAAACGAAGCTTATCCGCATACTGCTTAAACTCATTCTGCATGATGAACTGCTTGAACTCATCACGAGAATAAATAATAATCTTCTTCGGCTCATAATGCTCTAATACATACTTGGTAAATGCCTTACCAAAACTTCCGGTACCACCGGTAATTAAAATGGATTTATTATTTAACATACTTAGTCCTCTTTCAAAAATGTTTATAATCTAGGTTAGTATAGCACATCTACGCAATATTTACCATAGCTTTTGTTTTACATTCCCCAATCAACGACAACACTGTTTTTCCCGTACCAGCGGGCCATTGCCTGATTGGCCCCGAATCCTGCATCCTGTCCCAGATCACCTACATATACCGTCCTGGGCTGATTTACAAACGGCGCAAACACAACATCCATAATACTATCATTTTGCAATTGTTCCAATCGCGCATCATACTCTGCATCATATGCCTCAGCTGTTCCGCTGACAATATCGGATATTGCCTTTACGGAAGCCAACTCGCGAATTGTACCATTATTGTAGCTAATCCCCAATTGCAATACTATCATACATCCCAGAACAATAAACCAAGCATTTCGGAATGAAGAAACTAACAACTCCCATGTAGTTGCAAGTTTCTGCATAACCCAGCCCAGCCCATAAAAATATGCCAGATAGGACAATAATATAAAACCATAATGATACACATTCACTGCTCTGCCCGGTCCCGAATTCGCCATTGCATACATAGTAGGACAAATCATTGCACAGAATAGCCCATACAGAAAGGCTACGACTAATAATGGATAAGCAAATCTCCATGTAAGCCTTTTAATGATGGAAATAAAGAATGGCAACAGCGTAACCGCACCAATTATCCACCATGCATCCAGCCACAAATCTATGAATCCAACGCCCTTCCAAAGGCTATACAAAATCGCCTTGTGCGCCGGCAGAGACATGGAAGTCGCCTGCCTAATGCTGTTTCCCGGCGCTGCCGCGCTTATTAGCAGACAGCCTCCCAACAGTAATACCGCAAACAAAACATACCATTTTTCCGGATGCCTTTTCCACAAAAGTAAGCCAGAGATAAGTACCAGCACAATTAAAGAAAAAAGTAAGGTAATATAATTACTTCCACCAATCAAAATCACCAGCAGATATGCCGGAACTATTCTATACCATCCGCCTTCAAAGATAAACTTGCACAAGAGCCCAAACATCCAAAGCATTATGCCGTAAAACGCAGAATAGTAAACTGCTCCATTAAACCAATAAAAACCCTCGCCAATATTAAAGACCCACTGTATGGAGAGCAACATCACAATGGACCAGGTTCCTACCATTTCTGCCTTGTTCATTGGAATCACAAACCGTCCAATCTGCTTCCACAAGTATCCGCTTCCCAAGAGAATACTTCCCAACACAATAACCGGGGTAAGAAAATACGCATCTTCCGAAAAAACAGTTGGTTGCAAATGCATAATCAGAAGAGCGGAAAAAGTTCCTTGCCATTCATAATAGTATTTACCTACACTCTCTAATGCCGCAACAATGGTTTGCCAAAGAGAGCCCGTCTCCTTCCAAGCAAGATGTGCTTCTACTCCATAATAGATGTCATCACCCGTAGGATGATTATAAATTCCAACATACAGCATTGGAATCACCGACAATACAAGCAAAAGAAAGCTGCCTATCGCCAATATCTTTTTTACATTTACATTCTCAAGTGTCTTCATACACCAATCCTTTGATTAATACAGTTTCTCCAAGAAAATCCGGCTTCCATACAGAACCGTCACAATAACATGAGCCAAAACAGTCCATTTATACGATATCTTCCCTCGCAAGGTTCCCAACAAAAGAATGGTTGTAACCGGTAAGCCATACAAAATCACAAGCTGCATCAGCCAATCCGCACCAGATACAAACAGACTTCCATTCAGAACATTATAAGTACACCAGCGAAGCAACGTCTCAACGCCACCAGGGAAGCTTCCTCCCAAGACTAACGATGCTCCCCCAAGCAGTACTACTGTGCCAACAATAAGCCACAACAAGTAAGACAAACTGATTTCCTTTTCCACATAGTACAAATACACAATCGCGATAGGCAACAGACAAGGATACAAGCCACAGGCTATAATTGCAGAAATAATGGCAGGTACCACCCTCTTTTTCTCCCAGAGCAGCAATGCCAATACTAAGAATACCATGGCCACGCTATCAATCTGCCCCCAGATAATACCTCGAATATATAACACCGGCGAGAAAATCAGGATAATATACCAGATAACTTCCTTCTCTTTCCACCTCGTCAGCCTTTCTCCAAAGCAACGAATACACAGATATACCAGCACGTAATCGCACAAGCCTGCAAGCCACTTAATACTGTGGAGCGGCAACAAAGGCAGCTCCTGCACCAAACGAACCATCACATAGTACAAGCTGCTCTCTGTGTAATTCTGATGCATATCAAAGCTTGCCGCCACATAAGAATAATTCCACCAGACACCTATCTTTCGCAAATAAAGTGTAAGCACTGTAACCGCGAGAACAGACAAAACAAGCTTATTTTTATCCACCCAGTCAAATATCTTCTTTTCAATCTTTAACATAAGGTTCCCTCCTTTCCCGGATGAACCTTATCCAAAAGTTCTTTCACACAGGCCACTGCGATAATCAAATACACTACGATGTTGCAGGCAGCCAGAAACTCGTGAGCCACCCAGGGCCACCCCAGATAGCTCTGTCCATTACATAGCATAGAGCATATCACAAGCACCAATGCAGGTATGCGATACTTTTTCTTCCAGATAGCACATACCGGAAGCAGGACCTCCGCCATGTAGTTATAACGCTCATGCATACAGGGAAGAACCATCACACAAGTCATGGTCGTAAAAATAATGTACTCAAAATAATCCTTTAATATGATACGTTTTTTGCTCCAGGCAAAAAATAACATAAACACAAGAAGCACTGCAAAAGCGCAGAAAATCCCTACTTTTCCAAACACATAGTAAGGTGCATTCTGAATGTAAGTCCATATATTCGGATAGTAATAGTACACGTAGGGATAATGCCCCATCATCATCTTCAGATTTTTAATGAAAATATCGACGCTGCACCCGCCCAGAATTGCCGGAATGCACAGAACCTGTATTGCAACCGGAACCCACATTACATGGAGTATAGAAAAGCTTCTCTTCTTGTAATACAACAAAATAATCATCGGAAGAATAAATATCCCCTGAGGCTTCATGGCAAAGGCCGCGCCAAATGCCAGCATTCCCCAGACCGGATGGTCTCTCCATATGAACAAAAAGCATAAAAGAGCTAAAGCCACCCACACGCTTTCACATTGTGCCAGATAGCCACTATTAATCACCGCCACCGGATTACAGAATACCAGCGTATACGCCAGCAGACCATATTCATTTTTCCGATTCTCTGTAGCTATTTCACGCACAATCATCAGTACAAGAAACGCCTCCAGTAAATCAAAGAAAACGGAAGACATCTTGATACTTACTATTGGTTCCAAGGGAATTTTGGTCAGAAAGTATAACAGTGTCACATAAGGAATATTATAATCACCATTGTACTCTGCAAGCCCCTGCAAGGTACCATTCTCCGCTAACCCTTCATACCAGGGGAGAAGACTTTTGATATAATCTACCCCCTCAAAGCGGATTCCAGTCCAGCGCAGAAATATTCCCACAGCGGTAACAATAAGCACTGTCACAATCATTCTATTTTTATCCAGTTTACCACTAACCATTAATCCAAAATCTCCTGCGCAAACATCGCCAACCTCTTGCCAAGCACATAGCAGCCGTAATCATTGGGATGGCAACCATCCGATAAGTATGTCTCATAATTACTTCCATTCATTTCAAAACCATAGAAGTTGTCCAGACAGTATACCCCCAGTTCTTCCGCTACCGCAATTGCAGCATCTGCATAATCCGCAAGCACCCTGCCGGAGCCATCCTCACATAGTATATCCTGCCCCTCAGAGAAAAAATTCGTATAAGTCGGCGTCTGCACAATAATCGCAGCCTCCGGATAAGCCTTTTGTAGCTTAGAAATACCCTGGCGCAAAGCTCCTGTATAGGTTGATAAATCCTGAGGTTCTTCCGAAGATACCGGGTGTCCCCCAAAATAATCATTTAATCCGAAGTTCAATACAAATACATGCTTTTTATTCACATTCGCAGCTAAGTATAAATTTAAACCTTCCGCGTAATCACTTCCGGCGTCCAATCCCGTGTCTCCTCCGGCGATAAAGGTTTCCATCATATATGGTAAGGAAAAAGCAGCCTTAGGATCTACGGTAGCCGGAATGCCCCCCACCGCTAAATTATAGCTCTGGGCACCGGTCAGCCCGCTCAAAACGCCGGGAATGGAATGACTTCCCTTTGCATTTGCAATAATACTATCCCCAAAAAATACGAAGGCATATTCTGATAAGTCCTCATATACAACCGGATTGTCACTCTCATTGGATACCTGCGCCTCAAGCTGTTCCAACAAAATCTTTGCATTCCCCGATGTAATCACATACTCATGATCGCAAAAGCACAAAAGCATCAACTTCTTGGCGATTTCCTCATTAGCCTGCCCGTCCATATAGTTTCCCGGATTGGCTATTAACCATTCCTGGCCACCTACATAATACTGCACTACATTGGTATAATCATCCAGCTTATCCACGAAAGCAGCATAGCTGTCGTATTTTCCCCTGTAATCAGCCTCTTCCAGATCAAGCCATTGTACTAAGCTGTCATAAGGCAGCATCACTTCAAATGTAACATCCGGATGGGCTTCCACATAACGAAGGATATTAAACTCAATGAGTTCTTCCCATCTCTCCTGCTTCTCTCCGGCCTCCTGCCAAAGAGCATAAGGATCCACACCAAGATAAACATTGGTAATCTGATTACCGGACGCCCAAGCTTCATTCATATAGTCCGCATAGTCCTCCGCTTTCTCCAGCTTGTATTCTGCCTTCACCACCGGAATCCCACGATAGGTGAGGAATACATCCTCCTCATAGTAATCCGTTTCGTAATCGGACACAAAGATTCCGTTGTAAATATCATTTTGTAGCCTCTGATAATCCTGACGCATTTCCTTCGGCTTATAAAATAGCAAGAATGCCGCCACGGCACCGGTTAACAACACAACTATCGCAACAACACCTAATACTTTAAACTTTTTCATTGATATTCCAATTCTTTCATTAACTAATCCAGCACAATCACTGCATAACTCATATACTCGCATACACTATAAGAAGCCTCTCCTGTGGCTTCCAACACCGTCACAATCCCCGGCACCTGACCGGTGTAACAGGTCACCACCGCATAGGTATCTGCGTTGATGGTATCTCCCTGATAATACTCCACATTAGCTCTGCCATGCGCCTCCAGCCAACAATCCGAGGATAGATTCAATTCCTCATCACTAAAAGCACACAATATCATATCTTCTGATGTTGAATTATCTAAAATACACTGAAAATACTGTGCAATCATCTGTCCATCATAAGCCCATGCACAAGCCTTATCATAGGCCACCGGGACTTCCAACATCAATAAAAGTACCAGAATCACCGTATAAACCCGTCGCTGAAATACATGCTTCCGAAACAACTCATATCCCAACAGCACAAATACCATCCCATAGCCTATGATACAAGGGATAATATAGCGCTCCCACATAAGGCTCTTCGCATGTGCTACCAGCTGGATTCCGATAATATAAAAACCGATTAATCCGAAACCAATGTACTGCTTTGCATACCTTTTTTCCAAAAGCTGGCGACACATAATAACAATGAAAATAATCATGGCACCAAATAGAGTATACCATTTCAAATAGACTGTCAGGCTGTTGCTGATTCCATTAACATAATCAATCAGCGGTGTCTCCGCCTGAAAGCCCGCATAGCTTACATTGTCTACACCCACCAGAAACATAATGCACGCCAAGTCTGCAATACCAACAACCAGCATCACTACATAGGTCCACCAATTATTCTTAAATACAGTGACAAAAGAAACATTCTCCTCCTCTCCTGCATTTTTACACTCATTGCAGTATTCCAGCCAATACTTCAGCGCCATAAATGCCGGAATACACATTGCAAAACTCTCTTTAATAAGTCCGCACAAAATGGTGGATACAATTATCAACACATTATAAACCGGACACGAAAATTTCTTCTTAGCATACTGTCCGGTAATCAGGAACAAAACCAACGCCACCAGCAAAAGCCCTGTATTCTCCTGATTGGCACTACGATACCACGGCGTGAACTGCGCTCCAAACATTATGATACAAGGAAACAGCGTACTGATAATCCGATTGTGTCCCAAATATCTCGCCACATAATAAAGTAACGCAAAGGCTAATATGCCCTTGACTGCCGTGTAAAGATTCCACAGAAGCATATCCGCACCAAACAGATAGCCGCCGGTCACACGTTCTGCCCAATAAAGTGGTCTGAATCTCCAATGCAAATCATTCTGAACCCAGGCGTTCAACTGCTCTCCAAAGTCTGCTCCGGCCTCAAACGCCATCTCCATACGAACCACTTCATGATCATCTAAAAAATGATATCCAGACTTCATCACACCGGATTTATACAGAATCCCTACAATCAACACGAAGCCGATTCCTAAAACAATGCATGCTTCCATCCATCTTAAAATTCTTTGCTTAGTCATTGCGTTCTTACTATCCTCTCAACCTTCCATATTCCAAAAGCCATAAAAGCTGTTTCTTATAAGTCAAAGCAAATATCAAATATGCCAGAGAATATATTACAAATCCCCAGAAAGGCCCCATAAACCAGGTTGATACCACAAATGTAGCCACAAGCCCAATCTCCCAAAGTCGCATTCGCAAAGTGTCCTTCTCAAAAATAACAGCCAGATACCACTCCGCTATAATGCTTCGGATGCCAATGGTTACCATCATACCAACACCTATCAGTAAAATATTATCCAACACAAAAGTAGTTACAGCATAAATAAATGTCCCCAAAAAAAGCTTCAGATTGGACTTCAAAACCGGGAAATCCAGTTCTTCATAATCCTTCCCGCCATTTCTAAGATACACACCATCATTTAATCCCAAATGCGCCACCGATGCATACGCGATATATAAAGAAAAAAGACGCCAATAACTATACTGATGCACTCCAAGCAGTTTTGGAAAAACCAGTGCCAGAAAAATGCTTAGCAATATAGAAACGCCTTGTGCGCCCATAGCATATATCATATTTTTAATAAATCTATCTTCCCCAGCGCTTTTCATCTAAAAAACCTTTTTCTCTTTAGTATACTACATTTCATAGGCATTGTCATGCAAAATAGAAAAGGAGCAGTTCATGCGAACTGCTCCACAATCTTACAAATAATCATCACTCCATCCGATATCTTCCCCATCTCCGGTATCAGGTGGTGTCTCCTGTGTCGGGGCCTGGGTAGGCTCCGACGGGGCGGGAGTAGGCTGGGCCGGAGCAGGGGTAGGCTCCCCAGGGACCGTGGTAGGTGCAGGATTCGAATTTGCACCGGAATCATTCGAGCTGCCACTGTTATTATCACTACTAGAGTTATTGTTACTACTTGCGTTATTGTTGCTGCCGGAACCGGTATCTCCACTCTCAACTACCGGTGCTTGTGTCACTACAGGAGCCGGCGTTACTACAACAGGCTTCGGTGTTGCCTTAGGTACCTCGCCTACCTGTACCTCCCCAGTCATTGGATCCACCATTGTTCCCACCTGTTCCTCCAGTCGCTTTTTACTAATTTCCTCTACCAGGGCCATAAGGCTATCCTTGGAAACATTGTACATGTCCTGCTCCGACAATTCTTCCATACTTCCTACGCTACGCCAAATCGCACCATCATACCACTGTACTTCCCCATTGCACACGCGAATCTGTACTGCTTCCGATGCAATATACCCTTCCGGAATCTGATACACAATCTCCGGAGCAGGTGTCTCAATTACCACCTGAACTTCCGATGATTCCACTGCACTTTGCTCACAGACCTTACAATCCCTAGGAATCAGCCAGCCTGCTCCAAAAGAAACCAGCCCCACTAATATCGCTATAATCAACCATTTCTTACTCATAAGCTTATCTCCTCTGCTACTTTCCTTCCACTGCTTCTACGATTGATTTGACAAAATTGTGCCCATCTGTTCCCTCTGCGAATTCTCCACGTGCCAGAATGGTCTTGGCAAGCGTGTAAATGCTACGAGACACCGGTGCCCCGTACAATGTCACCTGATTACCACCTGCATCTTCCAAAATCATATAGGAACGAAATGCCAATTCCGTGGCATATCGGCTTGTAGGCTGATCAATCAACACGGAACCAAAACGTTCCTTACCACCCACAGTTTCCAACACCCTGTTATAAGTAGTATCACCGGAGACATAGTATGAACGACCGCTTAATACCTTATCTCCACCTTTTATAAATGGGTAAGAAGCTCTATTTGCCTCGCTCATAATCAAGGTCCCACATTCAATCATATGGTATCCGTCCACATATCCATTTATCAGATTCGCCTTTACAACAGAGTCAAGTCCGAATTTGCAACGGATTCCGGCAGACCCCTGTACACGAATGGAAAAGCCATGATAGCTGAGTACATCCTCCATTCCATCCAGCGCAGTAGCAACACATCTACCATTTTCGTACGCAAGCTGCCAAACTGTCATTCCAATCGGCACCCCGTTAGAATTGTATTTGTACATTATGGCAGTCTTTCCACTTTGATCTGCTAGTGGCAAAACAAAGTATCTGCTACCATCTCCCATAATCTCTTCCGAAACCTGATCTACATAAGCTACACCATCAATATAGATTGTGGCATCAGTATAATCTGCTGCCGGACGTAACGCCAGATACAAGCTTGACTCCACCTCTTCACTAGGGGCAATATCCCCCACATCCTTATATCTGACTGTAATAGTACCTGAGTTTTCTGCCCTAGTTACAATATATACACGATTACCATAAGTAGCGGTATCAATGGAATATATATCATTTCCGATACCGGTATACAAAAGCTCCGTACTGTCCCCATGCACCAAAAGGGCCTTTCCCTGACTATCGGTATTATCCTTGTAAAAAAGGAACTCTCTTCCATTCATTACTACCATATTCTGCGCATAACTGTCTGCCATCTCTGCGATGTCGTAATCAGACCAGGTCACACCATCGTATATGGACAATCTTGGTGCTTTATTGTACTCTGCGGAGAAAACATACAATTTTCCATTCTGAAATTGCGTGGAATGAACCGTTGTGGCACGGCCCACATCACTGCGAAGATTTGTCCTCGTCCACACACCGGATACATTCTCATACTTATCTATCGTGCAATCACCACCTAAGGTAGGAAAGTATGTTACATAAAACGCTCCGTCTCCATATGCTACCGATGCATTTCCTGCTGTACTTTGCACCTTGATTTCGTTGGTACTATTGGTAATCATTTCTCCCGTTTTTAAATCGGTAATCACCAAGCGATAATAAGAATTCTCATATATTTCGTAAGCAGCGTATATCCTGTTTTCTTCCACAATCAATTGCATCCGATTTACTTCCGGACATGTGTGAACGGAAGTCCAATTTCCATTCTCCAGCTTGTATATTTCGGATGAACCATAGCATCCGATTGCTAAATACACCTCGCTACCACAAACGGCTACTTCCGGCATAATCAGACCATTATACTGCAATGAGCTTCCCACTTGCTCCCAAGTATTTCCGCTCCATTTCTTTACTGACACCTTGTACGGACTGTACTCACCTTCCACATATGCAGCATACACATCACCATTTGCTGCATCCGTGCAAATCACCGGCTCACTACTTCCGGTGGTACTCACAGATGCCCCCAGTGCATCCCAAACACCCGCTGTTGTATAATCTCCATAGCTGACACGAAATGTCAGTTTATCTCCTTCCATTGCCGTCACCTGAATCCGGATACCACTGTTATTTCCGTTGGAATAGTATAATGTATCTTCCGTGGATGTCTTAGACAAATCCGTGCTACCATAACTGCTTCCAACACTTTCAAGAACCGCACTGGCAATTCCGTCATCATTAGTTCCGCTGCCCGGATTTGTTTCCCCTTTTCGATAGACATAGATATAGTTTTCACCACCGCCATTGGTCAAATCCGTAACCTTGGTATCCACACGGTACATGATCAGTCCTGTGCCCGGCACACTATACTCAAAAGCATTCAAGTCCGTATTCTTTCTACGATATTCCACACATATATACTCCGAATCAGACTCTGCCATAGGGGTTTTGATTGCAAATACCTTGGTACCGCCTTCTCCATCTACCGCGGTGACAGTATACTCCCCCGCTTCCGCAATCTCTCCCATGGAAATCCAGCCCTCTCTGGCACGAAGATAAGACAACGGATACTGCAAAAAGCAGGTATTCGCCGCCATAATGTCCCACATACCAACCGGCTTTCCATAAGGATCATCATACCTATACAAATCCGGTAATCCCAGCGTATGGAGGAACTCATGAGCTACAACGCCCTGTTCCTGTCCCACATGATAATTACCATCTTCCGAAATCAACATAAAAGAAGGCATCACATTGTAGTTTCTGACCTGTACATTATCCTGTATCTGCCCATCGGTAGTATACACAGGAATCATCGCCGTACCGCCAAAGGTAGCCTTGAACGCTCTGGAAGAGCCGCAAATCTCCTTCCCCTGCACAATTATCGTCAGATTGTCAAGGATACCATCGTAGCAGTTATCCATCGCTGTATCACTATAAATACGCACCTCACCGGCCGCCAGACGATTTATCACCTCTGTAACAATATCCACGGATGACGCATACTCACTTTGATATGTGACCATGGGTACCACTTTTTGATACCCATCATCTCCGGTACATTCCTGTGGAAAATAATTCTCCACGATAATACTCCCCTCTGTGATGGTCCGTATGTACTCCTTGAACGAATTGTTCCCACTATTTCCGGTTCCATTATTATAAATATTTTTAATATAGTCCCAGTTCCGACGGATTCCCACACTCTGGGTATCATAGGTTGCATTAAATTGGTCCGTGGTATCATCTGCCATTTTGACAAAAATCACCACATTTGCAAATGTTTTACTTTCCTCAGCCATTACCGGAAGCGACATGAAGCTCAGCCCTAATGCCAAAAGGAATATCGCCAAACTGCTTTTCCATTTTTTATACTTCTCTGCCCTCATTACTTCCACTCCTCAATCACTGGAAAACCGAACTTGTCCATTGTAAGCTTCCAATCTGCTACATCCGCTTCTTCCACATATAAGTACTTCGTCTTCTTTGAGTTGTATGCGTAAATAACCTGATTCTTTTTCTTAACCTTGTCAATCTGCTTCTCTTTGGTTGTACCATCCGCCGTAAACTCTCCGGTATATGTGGTTCCGTCATAAAGAACAGTCAGTTCATCTACGCAATAACCATCTTGTAATGTACCATGATATCTGCTCTGCATCCCATCTACACTGTCCCAGAAAATGTGTGTGAAATCCCCCACATAACCATTCTCTGCCCACGTGCCTTCAAAATAACAGCTACCCTCTGCATTGGTTTTAAAATACTTCACCCTACCGTCCGTATACAATACCGTAAGCTCCGTCTCTAATGCATCCGTTTCCACTTGATAGCACACTTCATCCCCCACAAGCCTTGTCTTGCCGGTGATGACATCCAATTCACCGCGGAATAAACTGTTCCACTGTTCACCATTTAACACAGCCTTAGCATTGGTCAAATCCTCACTTGCCAGATATCCTTCCAACTCTGTCAGCATTCCCTGAGCCTGCTCATCCGGTAGTGTAATTGTCTTCACCATATCCGACAACATATCAATGTACTCTTCCGAAGGATATAAGCGAAGCACTCTATAAATAGTCTCTCTCCTTGCCTCTTCATTGCCTACCTGTGCATAGAGCTCTGCTAAAGACACGTAATCTTCCTCTACAAAAAGTCCCTGTTCTAAACGAAGCTCCCGCTCCGCAATCATACCTTCTACAGTAAGCGGTGTGGGCTCCGGAGTTGGTTCTGCAGTTGGCTGCGGCGAAGGCGTAACTTCCTGCACCACCTCTGATGACTGAACTACTTCTTGCTCTGCCACACTTCCACATCCGGCTAGGATTCCCACAAATGTTAACGCTATTAATATAGTTCTTCCTATGTGCTTTCTTTTCATTATATTTCCCTCACTTGAACACCTGCAGTACTTTTGTACCATTTTCAAAAGTATACTATAATTATGCAGGATTGTCATGAGGAATATGAAAAGGGCGCACACCTTTTGGTGTGCGCCCTACATAGGATTTCCTAACACTATTCCAACTCAAATTTCTGCTTATCATGAACACTAATCTCTTCACCAATCTGTACTTCAATAACCTTCAATTCCGTATCTGCAATAATGGTATGCTTACACCCTACCGGAAGTGTTATTACATCACCAACCCCGACCTTCATCTCTTTCCCATCAATAATAGTACGTCCCTGTCCTTCAATGATTGTCCATACTTCATCCCTTCTGTCGTGACTGTGGTAATTCATTTGATTTCCGGCTTTTAGTGTAACCGCGATGGTCATACTTTTGCTTTCTACATTCAGCACACGGAAGCTTCCCCATGACTTTTCGGCAAACATAATCTGCTGATCAATCTCATCTACAAAAGGCTTTATATAACTGGACTGTTCCTTATCAGACACCAAGATTCCGTCCTGACTGGCCGAAACCACTACATCCTTTAACCCCATACAGAGTATCGGAACATTCAATTCATTAATCACATGGACATTGCTACATGAAGAACTTAGTATTCCTTTACCCACGACAGACTCTGACATTGCCTCCGTCAAAGTATTCCAAGTTCCCAAATCCTTCCATTCTCCGGCAAAGCGCATAACAGAGATATCGTTCTCGTTTTCTACAACCGCATAATCAAAACTAATCTTTTTTAAAGTATCATACTTTTCATACAAATCAAAATAATCTGCAAAATCAATCAGTTCATGAGCCCGCTCCAATACATACCCAATCTTATACGCAAAAACGCCTCCATTCCAAAGTGCCCCCTGGGAAATATACTCCCCAGCCGTTGTAGCATCGGGTTTTTCTTTGAAAGTAACAACCTTGCTAACTTTCTCGTTGCTCTCAGGAATGATATAGCCATACTTCTCACTGGGATACGTCGGCTCAATTCCCATAAGGACTAAATTGGACTCTCCAGACTCCGCCAACTGTCCCAGCTGCTTCAACGCATTAAAATAATCATCACTTACGTATGGATCCACCGGACATACTATCACAACTTCATCACCGGGAACTCCTTTTATGTCATGTAAATAAGCCGTCGCCAATACAATGGCAGGAAAAGTATCTCTACGACACGGTTCAACCGAAATCCCCACATCACTACCTAACTGGTTATTAATCGATGATACCTGCGCTTTCGACGTAGCAATGGTAATCGTCGCATCCGCATCAACCTTCTTAATCTGTCGATAGACCCGCTGTACCATTGATTCATACTGACCATCTTCCGTTTTAAATATCTTTATAAACTGCTTTGAGCGGATATCATTAGAAAGTGGCCACAGCCTTTTCCCGGAACCGCCTGATAATAAAACTATATTCATTCTT
>JAFUKH010000068.1 GCA_017467845.1 Lachnospiraceae bacterium
TCATTTTTACATTACCGTACTGCGAGCCTACGGATATACCACCCTGAGTTCTTACGCCGTGCAGACTGTCAATATAACATAGATGGTCGCCTGCCAGTTTCTTGCGGATAACGAAATGACTTGCACTATCCTGACAGATATCAAAGGTACTCCAATACGGTGTATCCTCCAAAATCTTATTTACCGTAGCCAACTCTTCTCCCTCAAGCCTTAGCACTTCCCCTGCCATCTGCTTGGTATATACACCAACAGGTGGTCTTGGTCTCCATGAAATCATGGGAACAACACATTCATGAAACAGACCGTGCTCTGCCATTACCTTGATGTGGCGATTGTACATAGGTCCTTCCATGGGCATATCAAAGGTGATTCCCAGTCCCTTCAAATAATCCTTCTCTTCATCACCATCGTAGATAAAGGTGTGGGTGAAATCCACCTTTGTCTTGTTATATCCTACGGACATGCGTATTACAAAAGGAAGCTTGCTCTCCCCCACCTCATTCACATGACTTCCGGTAAACTTTACCGTTACAAGAAGTGGTCCTCTTTCTTCCAGTTCTACCTCTGTAATACTGCTCTCATAATGCTTATCCATTCTGGCAGTATTGCCGTTTATGACGCAGGGTTCTTCCAAAGTCAGTACCGCCTTCGCATTCTTTCCATAGTCCTTACCATCTCTGGAAATCTGTTCAAATAAATACTTACCGCTTTTGGGCACAGTAATACTCACTCTGCCGCCCCCAATCACATAACTGTCTGCATTTTCAATGATGGTTACTCCCTCCACTACCCGCTTCTCAATAGTGGGAAGAACCTCCATTCCATCTTTCAAAAGCTCCGTATCTGCGGTATGTGCAGTCCACTTCACGCTGCCGTCCGGCCAATAAGCGGTAACACGGCTCTGCATAGGTATTTCCTTGCCATCACCGCCGATACACTGATATCCGGTCTCTTCCACGCAGCGGCCTTTTTCCCACATGCACCCCCATGTTGCATATCCGTTGGGTTTTCCCCCGGTTAAATTATGTAGCTTCATAAGCCCTCCTAGTTATCGATTTCTTTGGTCTTGCTCTTCTGATTCTCATTCCAGAAAAGTTCGTCCTCTTCACTATCCATCTCTTCCTCAAATATTATATGTAGGGCTCCCATTTGCACCTGAGGAGCCATCTCTTTGTCAGCACAATGCCAGCCTTCTGTATCCTCTTCCCACACCGGGCGTTTTTCCAGATTGTGGCAGGATAACACCTTAAAACGGATTTTACTGAGTTTCGCAGTAGGGAACTTAGCTTTCTGGGAAAGCAAACCATTTAAAAAGCTTCCTCTGGTTAACTCCTGCCATCTGCCATCCAGATAACCTTCTACCAGATACTCTTTCACACAGCCCAGATGCATTCTATCTCTTTGCTCCGGCATATACATAAGTCCGGATACTAGGGCTTCTCTGCCAAGCTCCATGGTGATACTTACCGGGAAGGTAACTTCCTTTATATGGAAGGTCTTACCCGGATCTACCTCCCAAAGGGCATCCAGCTCTTCTGCGTAATTATTACCCGCTCCATCTATACAGCCTGCATTCTTTAAGGAATTCCTTGTAACATATAGCGGGAAAAGGTGTTCCTCAATCTGCACTGTGTCAAGCTCCGTTAATCTCTCCCGTTCTGCGTTTGTAGCTGCCAAAGCATATTTCTCTATGGCTCGCTTTAAGGTTACCGCAGCCGGACGCTCTCCAAAGTCTCCTGACAGGTCCGCACTTACTAAAATCAAATGCCCCTTTCCTACTCTCGCCTCGAAAAGTAATGCCAGTGGCAGGTTACGGTTCCAATCATCCACTACCCGTACAATAGGTTCAAAGCGCTCCGGTAATTTGTCCATACAAAAGCCTCTTGCGGAAGACAGAATATCCTCCCATTGCCAGCCTCCGTGATGCTCTGTCTCAAAATTCTTAAAAATGGGATGATCCTCATCTATGGACAGTCCCAGATTTCTTCCCCAAACAGGTCCCATCTGGGCATTCCAGAATACATTTTTTATGGATGTGGGCGGACACTCATAATTAAGCGCCGAAAGCTTGGGATAAAAAATGACGGTCTCCCCATTTTCCAGCCTTGCTTTCGCATTTTTCCAATCGGACGTGTAGCACGTATACGAGGTATACTCCCCTGCATCCTCATATACGTACAAGTCCCAGTGATTACAATACCCTTCTAATTGTAACTCTATGGTAAGGCGGCAAACATCCGCCACATCCCCGAACTCAAACGTCAGTGTTCCCAGAGAAGTATTCTCTCCCTGCTTTATAACACCGGTATCTATTTTCCCGGATTTCATCTCTTTACCGGTAGCAGTTTCGTACATACGCCACACTACCTCAGTATCCCTTATATCTTTATCTCCAAAATTAGCAATCTCTATAGGAACACTCACACATTCCTTTTTGTTATAAACATATCCAGGAAATCTGGCTAAAAGCACAACCGGGGAGATAAACTCCCTGATTTCCTCTGGCGTAGCGTAGCCTTTACTTTCCCAGAAGGCATCCAATATTCCTACCAACGCGGTTCCCTGTCCCAGATAATCATGCAAGTCCAGAATCTCATAGCCATACAGCTCCTTGGTACGCATGTTTGCTTCTACTTCTTCTTTTAACAGCCTTACCTGATTCTTTCCTGACACATAGCAAAAATCCTTATGATGTGGATAAACACCCATGGCCTTGGCATTCTCGCGGAACACCTCATAGTTGCCGGGTACTACCGCCCCGATAAATTTATCCATCACATCATAATCCGGATAAGAACACCACTGTCCCATTTCATGGGAAATAATGGGCTTCGTCGCACCTTCCACGGAAGGTGAATAATCCTTTCCCTTCCAGCCCAGATAATTGCGAATCGTTCCACCCCAAAGCGGTCCATAGGCTGATCTGTGAAAGTAAATATAATCTGTTCCTTCTATATCTGCAGGCGGCACATCATAAAACCAACCTGACTGCGCCGTATATACACGACGATGCTCGTATCCCAGGGATTTATCGTACTCTCTGGCAAAATCCACCCATTTTCTAAGGGAACCATACCACTGTCCCCCCGGTTCATTGGTGGGCGAAAACAGTACAAAAGAAGGATGATGACCAAACTGATCCAGAATGCGCCTTGTCTCTTTTTCCAGAATTGGTAGCATATTGTTTTCTTCTTCAAAAATATTCCACATACCGCACTCCGGCTGAAGATACACCCCAGCCTTATCCGCCGCAAGAAAAGCTGCTTCCGGTGGACAGTAGGAATGACAACGGATAAAGTTAAGACCATAGGACTTAATAGTCTCCATTAGCTTCTCCCACCAGGAAATATCCGTCTCCGGATGACCTGTCAGCGGATAATCTCCGCCGAAATGCGTTCCTCTAAAATACTCTACTCTGCCATCTACCACAAACCTACCATTCTCAATACAGATATGACGTGGATGAGACTTCGCATATTCACGCTGCGCTTCCCTGCGCGCCTGTAACTCCTCTTTCGTGAAAAGAGCAAACTCTCCGATTACCCCATTCCAATTGGCACATAACGCATCGGAGACTCCATGTCCGTCCGGTCTGTAGGGATACCGCATGGTAGTATCCAACTCTATTCGGAAAACATGTTTTCCGGCAGCTAGTCCCCCGATTTCAATCTCATGAGCCGTACACAAGGACTCATC
Organism: Lachnospiraceae bacterium; assembly: GCA_017467845.1. Classification (GTDB taxonomy): domain Bacteria; phylum Bacillota; class Clostridia; order Lachnospirales; family Lachnospiraceae; genus Acetatifactor. The sequence goes on from JAFUKH010000068.1 coordinate 3,697, forward strand.
CTCTCCTACATACTTATCATCCACATACAAAGAAGAGTGATGGCGAGCCAGTTCCATATAAAGAACCCACTCCTCGCCATCCTCTGTAATCTCAACCTCTCGTTCATAGCTTGCAAGTCCGGTAAAATGACTCCTTGGCTGTGAAAGAAAAGGCACCTTACAGCCATGCTCCTGACCATATTTATATTCCTCTCTTTTATACCACAGAGGATTGTGCAAACCGCTAATCCAAGGAGTATGTATGGTTATCTCTTCACCAAGCCCGGCATTTTGCACTGTGCCCGGCAGCGTAATCTGTGCTGTTTTCCCATCCAGTCTAACCTTCCATACTCCGGATAAATCTATACTCATACTCTTTATCTCCTCTTATGACCATTGTAAAATCAAGGACTCTCCCCGTGTCATTTAGTTTAGAAATTACTCAGAGAGAAAATGATATGTTTTATGAAGACCGTTGGAAAACGTCAGTACTTAGCGAGGTATTTTCGAGCTTAGTACTGCTACGTTTTACATCGAGCGAGAGCATGTCTGAATAAAACATATCGTTTTTGAACTGGGTAATTTCTAAACTAGGTGGCAATAGGAGCCATAATTTATAAAGACCGGTATCCTTTTCCGGATACCGGTCTAATTTACTTTCCGCGTATCTAACGGGAATAAGCTACTTATTTGTTAGCGTTGTACTGCTCGTTTACTTCGTCGATAATCTTCTGACCACCTTCGTCTAACCAACGCTGATGAGCTGCCTCAAGACCTGCTAAATCAATTTCTCCACAGATGTACTGGGTTCTAGCCTGAGTTACATACTCAGCAAGAGTAGATCCGATATCTGCATAGGTTGCAGAGTTTACAAGGTAAGAAGCTGCAGGATTTAAGATAGCATAAGGAAGAGCTGCTTCATATGCTTCTGCCTGAGCGATATCAGTCTCACCCTTCTTTACAGATGGAGAAGGAGTGTACTCTGCGGAAGGAAGGAATGCCAATAACTGATTTAAACCGGCGTAATCGCCCTGAAGAGTCTTGTCTTCGGTATCAGTATCAACTAAGTAACCTTCTTCGTCGATAGTGTAGTGAACGCCCTCTAAACCATACTGGGTTAATACTAACATCTCATCATCACAAAGCTTGTCAAGTAAGGTTAACGCTGCTTCAATCTTCTCAGGAGTGTTACAAGTAGATGCACTTAAAGTGAAGTATCCGTTGTAGCCTGCAGTTGCAAGAGTTCTTCCATTAACTGCACCATAAAGAGTCATAGTAGCATTGGTAGAAGGATCAACTACAGAAGGAGTCCAGGTTTCTTCAGCCTTAAAGTAGTTCCAAATTCTCTTACCGGAGTCCATAACGTCGATGTAAACACCGTTCTCACCAACCTTACATCCGTTAGACCAAGTATCAGTTGTTCTAACTGCCCAGTCAGCAGGCATTAAGCCATCATCATAAACCTTCTTAATCCAATCAAGAGCTTCCATGTATTCAGCCTGCATATGTACAGGAACTAACTTACCATCAACCTCTGCCCAGCCGTTACCACAGCCAAACCAGGTCTGAATGATATCAAATACACCTGTGTAAGAGGTCATTTCCATACCGATAGTGTCCTGCTGACCATTTCCGTCAGGATCGTTGTAGGTGAATGCATATAACATGTTGTATACATCATCCGGAGTAGCGTTCTCAGGTAAGGTTACACCAAGCTTCTCAGCCCAGTCAGTACGATAGCAGAGACCATAACGTCCAACTACACGGGTACGAGGAATTGCAATTAACTTACCGTCTACGGTTAAGCTGTCTGCAACGCTCTTTAACATCTGAGAAAGGTTAGGATACTTCTCTGAATCCCATACATAATCATTTAAGTCTACGAAAGCACCCTGCTTAGCAGAAGATACTACGTTACCGGTAACGGTACCGCCCCATGTCATAATCATAGGCATGGTAGAAGGATCGGATAATGCAAGAGTGGTCTTCTCTTCCAATACATCGTTAAGAACCCATTCAATTTCGAAGTCTACACCGGTGTACTCTTCGATCTTATCCTTGATTGCCTGTGCGTTTGCACCGGTATTACTTGCACCGGCATTGAAATCGATGGTCATGAAAGTTACAGTTTCGCTACTTCCTGATGAGCTGCCGCCACAACCGGTAACGCCACATACCATTGCTGATACAAGTGCTAATGCTAAAAATTTCTTTAAACTTTTCTTTTTCATATAATCCTCCTTGTTATGAAAAAATTTATCTTGGTGAGGCGGTCCATGCCGCCCCTAAAGCCCTTATGAAATTGTAATTATTACTTAACCCTTTACTGCACCAACCATAACACCCTTGGTGAAATACTTCTGTACAAAAGGATATACGATTAAGATAGGTACTGTTGCGATTACCGTACAAGCCATCTTAACTGCCTTATCAGGCGGAGCACCGTTCATATCGTAGTAATCCATTGCCATCTCATTAATCTGTGAAGTTAACAGAATAATGGAACGAAGCTGAATCTGAATCGGATACTTCTCCGGTGTCTTTAAGTAAATCATTGCATTGAAGTAATCGTTCCAGAAACCAACTCCGTAGAATAAGGAAATGGATGCGATTACCGGCTTGGACAGAGGAAGTGCTACTCTGGTAAATACCTGTAAGTCGGTTGCACCATCCATATAGGATGCCTCATCCAATTCTCTGGGAAGCTCTGCAAAGAACTTCTTAATAATAATCATGTTGAACGGACTGATTAATGCAGGCAATACAAGTGCCCACCATGTATCACGTAAGCCATATGCAGTGATTACCAAGTATGAAGGAATCATACCACCACTAAAGAGCATGGTTACGATAACCATATTCATAATCCAGTTCTTTCCTCTGAAATCCGGCTTTGATAAAGGATAAGCAAAGGTTAATGAGAACAGCATACACATACAAGTTCCCAATGCGGTAAGTAAAATTGAATTTTTCAAACCACGAAGGATGTTTGCTGTTTTAATCGCATACTGATATGCATTTAAGGACCAAACTTCAGGAATAATGAAGAATGCCTTTTCTGTTAATTCCTTTTCTGTTGCAAAGGAACCTGCTATTACATATAAGAAAGGTAATACGGTACTTAATGCAACAAGACCAAGAACGATATAGATAATCACATCTACAATTCGATCACCAAGGCTTTTTTTAACCTTAGCACCGGACTTAGATTTCGGTTCTTTCGCCATATTTACCTCCTTAATATAATCCACTTTCGCCAAACCACTTCGCAACACGGTCAGCGGTAAGTACCATAATCATTCCTACAAGGGACTTAAACATACCCGCCGCTGTAGAGAAGGAATACTGTCCTTGCACAATACCACGGGTGTAGATATATGTATCAAATACTTCCGCACTTGCTACATTCAAGTCGTTTCTCATAAGGAAAATCTGCTCATAACCGGTATTTAAGATACCACCTACTCTCATGATAAGCATCATGATAATAGTTCCCTTAATTGCCGGTAATGTAATGTGCCACATAAGTCTCCAGCGACCTGCACCATCCACTCGTGCTGCTTCATACATTTCCTGATCTACTCCGGCAAGAGCTGCAAGGAATACGATTGTACCGTAACCGGTTTCTTTCCATATTACCTGACCTACAATTAAGCCCCAGAAAGTGGAACTCTTAGAAAGAACATCCACAGTACTTCCCGTCAACGCTTCAATAATGATATTTACAATACCGTCTGTTACGTTGAAAAGCTGATAAGTCAAACTGGCTACAATAACCCATGACACGAAGTGAGGAATATAAACAAGTGTCTGTACTACTCTCTTATATCCGCTGTGTCTAACCTCATTTAAGAATAAGGACAGAATAATCGGAGCCGGAAAAAACAATAGAAGCTGTAATAAACTGATACCTAATGTATTCTTAAATAATTTCCAGAAATCGGGTGTATCAAAGAATCTTTTAAAATTATTAAAGCCGCACCATGCGCTGTCCCAAATACCGGCAAAAGGACTGTAATCCTTGAATGCAATAACGAGACCACCCATAGGTACGTAACGGAACATAATAAAATAAAGAAGCCCCGGAAGTAACATTATATAAAGCCACTTATGCTGAACCATATACGCCCAGGTACTCTTACGATTTACCTTTATAGTGGTACCATCACTTAAGGTCATATAGCCCTTTTGTTTTTTTGTCTTAGCCATCAGACAACCACCTTTCTATATATTTTATAGGTAAACAGTAACATTTTTTGTGCATAACATCTATAATCATTTTATTCTTTTGGTCCTCTTTATGTACTTTTTGTATCTTTTCGACATTGAAACCGCTTACAGTTTTGTGTATTTCCACAATAAAATAATCATTTTCTTTTTAATGATTACACACTAAAAAGAAAATGATTATTTCGTAAACATTATGAATTTTCTATGAATTCGTTGTAAACTATGTATTAATACAGCTTTCGGAATTTTCCGGGAGTAACACCGGTTCCCTTACTGAAGAAGCGGATAAAATTCTGTGCATTGGTATAATTCAACTCTGCTGCAATCTCCGCTACAGTCATATCTGTCTGAAGAAGCATCCTTTTTGCTTCATTTAATTTATATTCTTCCAGATAATCACTGAAGGACTTTCCCTTCTCCATCTTCAGAATCTTCCAAATATATGTCTGGTGCACCCCAAGTGCATCCGCGCACTCTGTTAAAGTAATATTACCCTTGGAATCTGCAATGATCTTCTCTATTCCTTCCATCATGGAGTAAGCACTATCCTCTAAAAGCTCAGTTCTGGCCTGTAGAATTCTGTCCACAAACATATACTTAATGTATCTTCTTACTCTGGCTGGTTCGATAACCTCACTCAATTCCTGATAAGCCTTCTTAAGTCCGTCCGGATAAATTTTGTCTAAATCCACTTCTGCATCTATAGCAGTGAGCATGATGGTGTTTACAAAACGTAAGATATATACGAAGGCTTTATCATGAACTTCCATACCACTTAATAACAGAGAAAACTCATCTACAACTTTATAACATTGTACCTTATCCATTGCTTTGATGGCAGTCTGGATATCTTTTTCAAAGCTGTTATTGTAAGATGAACTACCCATTGTAGTGCTTGCAAGATAAAAACGGCATTTCTCATCGGATTGCAGAGTACCTTCCACCGCATCCTTCTCTTCCGGCTCACCACTCCAACTGCTCTGCATGGTAAGTGCATTAACACTTTCTCTATATGCTGCACGAATATGATGGAATTCAGTATGAGAAGTACTTACTCCCATTAAAATCTGGTATCCATACTCTTCCTCCACATACTTCTGCATCTTATTATAAAACTCGGTAATACAGTTAAGTAGCTCTTCTTCACTGTCATTACTGAAGATGCCAAAAATCGTGCAGGCATTGTATACCGGTGGCATCCACGCAAGCTTCTTAATCTCATCCGGAAGATCCTCTACAATCTTAAGGCAGATTGCATCTTCATTTACATTACTGTGAGCTTCATCCTCCCTGCGGAGATCCATTACCATTACCGCTGTTGCAAAGTATTTTCCCGCCTTCAGATCCAGTTCTTCAAAGTATTCATTCCATTCATCCTTGGATCTGACCTCGCCACGAATCAGACGTAGCTCAAACAATTCCAAAAGCTTATCCTGTTGCTGATTCATTACCTGCTCCAAAAGTAGCTTATCATCCTTTAAATCCGCAAATTTGTGGGCAAGATAATCAATCTCATTACCGGTAATCTTCTGTCCGGTATCCGATACTCCCTTCATAAGCAGATTAATGGGACGATAAAGAAGAGTAATCACCACATAAAATCCAGCAACCACAAGCACGAAAAGGATACTTAAGTAAATCCACGAAAATCGCATGGTAGGGAACTGTCCCTTATCCAAATCATAATACACATAATACTTCCAACCGAGGATTCCGGACTCTGCACCACGCACCATATAAGACCCATATCCGGGCACGTCAAGCTTTTGAGCATCATCCAATGCCCCTCCGGATGCTAGCAGCTTTAAACTGCTCTCCTCCAGCTTCATATCTGTAGATGAAATCACCTTTCCATCCGGTGCTACTACCACTAAAGCCTCATGGTCTTCCACCCAATCCGATAAATCACTTCTAAAACGCCCCATATTAATATTGGCAATTAAAAGTGCATGACTATTGAGCTTTGCCAACGGAAGCTTCATTACAAGGCTTAAGCCGTCCGCTTCTACAGTTACCCTGTAATTTCTGTCGATGGTATTCTCTATAGCCACCGTTCTATCATAGACCCAATAACTCTTGCCAATGCCGTCATGTTTTTCCTCAAATAGCCCATATAAGACATCACTATTGGCAGTTTCAGTCATAGGAAAAAGGCCTTTATTGTTCAAAACCCAACCGGTATCAAAATTAGCAAAAGTAAATCCGCCTACATAACCGCCAAAAAGCTTTGCGCATGCCAAAGTATCATAAGCATTTTTATAATAACTGTAATCCGAATAATGCAAATCATTTTCCAAAAACCAAACGATTTCATCATTTTCCACCGACGTTATGTAATACTGTCTCATATTCTCCAGCTTCTCATCCATCTGCGTCGCAATACGACTGACCTTATACTCTGCTTCACGCCCGGCAATCTGCTGGCACTCCCGCCGATAATCATAAATTGAATATAACGCAAAGGCGATAATCACCACTGACACCAGACCGATAACACATAAAGCAATCAGATATTTATATGGAAGCTTTTTTAAAACCGCTTTATCCCGCATTCACTTTCTCCAATCAGATTTTATAAACCCTTAAATTACTATACTCCGCTACCAGCGGTGCAAGCTGTCGAAATCCGATTTTTCCCCCTTCAAGTAAATCTCCATAAGTCTCACCGTCATCCTCAAAAGAGAACACTTCCAGCTCATTCACATAGAATTTTATAACATTCCCCTTCTTCCAGACCCCGATATGATACATTTCCTTTGCATCCTCTACCTCTGGAATCGGATCTGCTCCCTGCGCTACCAGATGGAAACCATAGCTTTTTCTAAGGTTGCAGGTATGGAACGCCCTCTCATCCGGCTCCTTCCGTCTGAAATAGGACACATGAAATGCATTAATTTCACCATGGTGATACTGCGTGTACTCTCCGGTTCTTTTGGTCAGACTTTCATCAAAGATGCTCTCACCATTGATGCCTTGAGCAGCAAAGAACAAAATACATAATCCCGGCTCCCTTAATGGGCGGAAATCCCACTCAATAAATACATCAGAAGGAAAATCCTCAGGACACCAAAGCACATAATTGGCCTTTTGACCATTCGCCGCATCCATAGCATTCTCCAGACGCATTTTCCCTTCTTCAAAGGATATTTTTGCACTGCCCTCCAGAACAAAACCCTTAATATCTTCTTCACAACTCAATGAATTTTGATAAATCAATTCTTTTCTACAATTCATAATCCCCACCTATTCCCATACACAACTGTCTTTTATTATAACATAATTAGGACTATTTTTATACTGTTTTTTATCTAATCCTTCCATGTTGTCAGTTTTTTCAACTCATTTTTTGGTACTATTTGACTATATAGTTTTAACATGATATATTTAGATTGTTAACTACAAAACTTGAAAGGAATGACTCAAGATGAAAAAATTAAACTGCATAAGAATTTCCTTACTAATGCTTCTTTGTATTTGTGTGCTGGTCGGAAGTGTTATAAATACCTCTGCTGCATCTAAAACAGTAACAATGACACCCACCACATTTGATATGGATTATTATTACAATACAAATCCCGATTTACAAATTGCAATCGGTTATGATTACGACGCACTTTATAAGCACTATTTAAAGTATGGATTAAAAGAAGGCCGCTCGGGCAGCGAAGAATTCAATTGCAAGGCATATATGAACAATTATGCTGATTTACGTGCTGCCTTCAAGAATGATTATGCATCTTACTGCCTGCATTATGAGCAATATGGCAAAGCAGAAAACCGAAATGCATCCGTACAATTTGAACCGGATGCAATTACGGTTACCACCACAAGTACAAACCACAATGTTTTAGGTAGCTATTCCACCAATTATGATGCAACAGTACAACGCGCCACCAATGTTGAATTGGCAGCTTCTCGTATTAATGGCGTAGTTCTTCAACCGGGACAGGAATTTTCTTATAGCCAAACAATTTTACCCAGAACACCGGAAAACGGTTATGTAGAGGCAACCGTAATCAGTGGTGGTGAATACACTATCGGATATGGCGGTGGCATCTGTCAAGTTTCTTCCACTTTATATGCCGCAATGCTGAACGCCGGATTACCTGCAACCGAACGCCATCCTCACTCTTTACCGGTCTCTTATGTCCCTGAAGGAATGGATGCCACTATCGCTTCCACGGTTAAAGATTTAAAGTTTGAAAACATCTTTAATAAGCCCATTCAGATTACTGCCACTACCGAAGACGGAATACTTACTGTTACCATTATAGAAAATTAAACAATCACATAAAAAAGACGTACGCGCAAATGCGTACGTCTTTTTATGTGATTGTTTAGAGTAACTATCCTTTTACAGAGCCCACAATTCCGTTTGCAAAGCTCTTCTGTAAAATAAGGAATAATATACCTGTAGGTAACGAACAAATTAATACGCCTAACATCAATACACCGTAATCAATACTGTATCCTACAGAAAGGTTTGCTACCAACATAGGCATTGTCTGAGAATCATCTGACATCATGATAACCTTCGGCCACAAATAACTGTTCCATGCATTCATAAATACAACTGTCATTGCTGCCGCATAAGTTGATTTCATTGTAGGAACAAACATAGTTGCAAAAATACGAAGTTCTCCCACACCATCAATTCTGGCAGCCTCAATAATCTCCGTAGGGAAAGACCGGGCACTTTGCCTGAAGAGCATTATCAAAAACGGTGTTGAGATTGTCGGCAACATATACGCCAACAAGGTATTTTGTAATTTTGCTGTAGTAAACATTTTGAATAACGGAATCAATGTTGCAGCAAACGGAACCATCATTGCCAACAACAAAATAGTCATCAAGGCGTCCTTTGCCTTATCATGATAAATTTCAAATCCATAACCGGCGATAGAGCATACAATTAGGGAAATCAAACTTAACGTTAACGAATAGCACATGGAATTTCCGAATGCTCTTGCCACATCCTGCTGTTCTAAAAGCTTTTGCAAATTAATTAGCAGATTAGTACCCGGAAGCAACTTGCCTCCCAAAATATCCGTACTGTTATTTGTAGATGCCGAAATCATCCAATACAGCGGAAACACTGATATAACGGAAACCACACTCAATACTATATATGTAAATGTCTTTTTTAGTTTTCTCATCGCTTGTCACCTACCTTCATCTGAATTAAAGATAGAACTGCCACCATAATAAATATTACATAGGACAGTGCTGCAGCATACCCAAACTGAGAGCTGTACTCAAAAGAAACTTTATATATATAATGTGACATCGTCAATGTAGAATTTGCAGGTCCACCATTTGTCAGGTTGACTGATTCATCAAACAACTGCAAGGTACCGTTGATAGACATAATAGTCGTAAGCAAAATCGTAGGTCGAAGGAGTGGGATTGTGATACTGAAAAAGCTTCTCACCGGTCCCGCACCATCTATTGTGGCAGCCTCATATAAGGACTCATCAATATTCTGTAATCCTGACAGGAAAAATACCATGTTATATCCTGTCCATCTCCAAATCAGTGCAATAATAATAATTATCTTAGCAGTTTCTGTCTGACCCAGCCAATTGATTCTGGCATCAATAAGTCCCAATTCCAACAAAATTGTGTTCACATATCCATCAAAAGAGAATAATGTTTTAAAAATAATAGAATAGGATACCAATGCCGTACAACATGGTAAAAAGATTGCTGTTCGAAACAGTGCCTTGAACTTTAAATCTTTCTGATTAAGCAGGCAAGCTAAAAGAATTGCCAAAATAAGCATTATTGGTACTTGAATTATCAAATAAAAAATATTGTTCCAGAAAGAGGTCCAAAATACATCGTCTTCTAACAGCCTCAAATAGTTACTGATACCGCCCCATTCCAGATTATTTGCAATACCCTTCTTAAAAGACAAAATAAATGCCTGGAGCATAGGGTAAAAATTCATAGCAAAAATCAATATGGAAGCTGGCAATAAAAAAATCCAACCTGTTAAGCTTTGCTTCTGATTAACAGTTAATTTCTTGTTTAGAAGACTCATTGTTTTCCCTTTCTATACACTGGCAATCCGGAGGATTGCCTCAAACGAAATCCTCCGGATATCTTTCATCAAACTTATTGTCCAGTATTAAATTCTACATTCTGCTGTGCATCTGCAATAGCACTATCCAGATCAGAAGTTCCTGCCATTACCATGGAGATGGCTACACCTAAAGCTTCTTTTTCTTCAGACCAGTAGATTCCCTTATTAATAGTAGGAATCTGTCCACCATAAGAAACAATCTTTGAATAGATTGCCTCATCACCAAAGTAAGCTACCTTCTGATTATATGCTTCACTGGAAGCTGCCGGAAGGTAAGTTGCAATTGCACCTAAGTCAACCAAAATACTATCATAGAATTCTGTGCTGCTTGCCCAAGTAGATTTAAAGAAGTCAACAGCCAAATCATAATCACTACAGTTCACGGAAACTGCCCATGTAGAACCACCCTGTGCAGAATAATTTGTTGCGCCTTCAAAATCATTAAGCTTCGGCATGTTGGTTACTGCCCAATTTCCTGCCTGTTCAGCCTGGTCAGTAGACATAATAGTTGCGCAAATCCAAGATCCGTTAATTGTACCAACAACATTACCATTATTGATGGATCCCTGATATCCGGACCAGTCAATCTGCTCCTGAAGGATACCCTTTTCAACCAAATCAATATATACTTCCATGGCAACCTTTACGCCTTCGTTGTCAACTAAATCAATCTTTCCGTTCTCATCAAATACAGAAATACCGGCTGACTGCATAATCATATTCAGCAAGTCCGGCTCGCCCTGTACATTGGTCAGCATCGGCATACCGGTCTTTGCCAAAACATCTTCACCAATGGTAATAAACTGATCCCATGTGATATCGGTTAAATCTTCGATTGTATAGCCTGCTTCTGCTAAATAATCGGTTCTATAGCATGCTATTACCGTATTACTATCATAAGGTACTCCATAATTTTTTCCATCCTTCACGGAGTTGGCAACCTTAGATGCAGCAAAATCTCCAAAAGGAATTCCGGAATCTGTCAGGTCGGTAAAAATTTCAGGATAATTCTGAAGATACTTTGCAAAAACCTGATCATCCATCAGGAAAATATCAGGTAACGAATCATAGGACTCACTCATTGCAGAAATCTGCGCTGTTTTCTGAATATCTGCTGATAAAGCTTCCTGTACTACAATTGATACATCCGGATGCTCTGCTGTATAAATCTCAATTGCCTTCTTCATCGCATCCACATTAAAGGAATCCCAACACTGAATGGTTAACTCTTTATCTCCCTCTTCCGTGCTGCCTGTACCTGCGTCACTTACCACTTCTTCTGTTCCGCCACTCTGGCTGTTTCCGGTATCAGCAGCCTCTCCTCCGGCCGGTTCCTCAGCTCCACCACATGCAGCCATTGAAAGTGTTAATGCCGCTGTTAACAACAATGATAAAAATTTCTTTTTCATAATCACCTTTCCCTTCCATGCACTATACAATTTGCATAATGCATCAATCTTTTTGGTCATTTGATAGTACTATTTTACCATACCCCTTTTCAAAAGGCCAGAAGATTTTACATTTTTTTGATATTTTTTTGTCTATTTTTTAGTTTTTTTGAGATTTTTCAAAAAATAAAAAGCACTGATTCCTCTTCAGAATCAATGCTTTCCCTGATAAACAACAACTTCTCCTTATAGTTCGTACGGGGTTACCTGATAAACGTAATAATTTAACCAATTACTATACAAATTGTTACTATGACTTCTCCACTGAAGGAGCGGCTTCTGGGTGGGATCATCATCAGGATAATAATTATGAGGAATATGGATAGGAAGCCCCTTGTTTAAATCACGATAATACTCATTATTCAGGGTATATCTGTCATATTCCGGATGACCGTTTACAAATATTTTCTTACCATCCTCTGCAATTGCAAGGAACACACCAGCCTCCTTACTCTCCGCCAAAACGGTAATCTCTTTGCAGGCATGGATATCTGCAGCCGGAGTCTCGGTATGACGGGAATGAGGTGCAAGGAAAATATCGTCAAAGCCTCTCACCAGAGGAATCTTACGATTAGAAACCTTGTGGTCATATACACCGAAAAGCTTCTCTGAAAGCTGTCTCTTATTAATTCCATAATAATGATAAAAGCCTGCCTGCGCTCCCCAGCAGATATGCAGGGTGCTGGTCACATGAGTCTCCGCCCAATCCATAATCTCACAGATTTCATCCCAGTAATCCACCTGTTCAAAGGTAATATCTTCCACAGGTGCACCGGTAATAATCAGACCGTCAAACTTCTTGTCACGAATATCATCCAAAGAAACATAGAATTTGTTCAAATGATTGGCAGGAGTATTGATTGAAACGTGGCTCTGTACATTTAAGAAAGTGACATCCACCTGCAGCGGGGTATTGGAAAGAGCTCTAAGGAGCTGTAATTCCGTATCCTGCTTTACAGGCATAATATTTAAAATAACAACCTGAAGCGGACGAATATCCTGATGCATTGCACGATTTTCGTCCATCACGAATATATTCTCGTTTTCTAAAATTTCCTTTGCAGGCAAATCACTCTGGGTCTTAATAGGCATTTCTCATAATCTCCTTCATCAGTTACTTAAATACTTTTCGATAAATTCATCTTCCGTCACAATTGAAACGCCAAGCTCCTTGACTTTCTTATTCTTAGAAGAGTTGGATGTAATATCATTATTAATCAGGCATACCGTCTTGGAAGTGACACTTCCCGTCACCTTGCCACCCTTCTCTTCGATGGCTTCCTTCAGCTCATTACGGCTGGCATAGTGATTCAAACTTCCGGTCACACAGAAGCTCTGTCCGGCAAGACTCTGCACTACATTACTTGTCTCCGGCTTCTCCACATAGATTTCCTTAAATAGGTTATCCATTCGTCTGCGATTATCCTCATCCTGCATATATTCCACAAAGGCTGCGGCAATCACATCACCGATTCCTTCTACCTGGCTCAGCTCCTCTGCAGAAATATTCATCAGGGCAGACACATCATAGTCAAATTGCTTACAAAGCATCTTAGCATTTGCCACGCCGATATTGGCAATTCCCAGTGCATAGAGTACTCTGGGCAATGTAGTCTCTTTGGATTTATCAATGGCATCCATCATATTCCGGTAGGATTTCTCCCCGAAACCTTCCATGGAAGTAATTTCCTCCTGATACTTATCCAGATGATAAAGGTCTGCAAACTCATGTAAAAATCCTGCATTAATAAATTTTTCCAGCGTTGCTTCAGATAATCCGTCAATATTCATGGCATCACGACTTACAAAAAGAGAAAATGCCTTAATCTTCTTCGCATCACACTTCTCATTGGTGCAATATAACGACTGCACATCACTAACCTGACGAATCTGGGTTGCACCACCACATACCGGACATACCTTTGGAATCTCCAAAGTATCGGAACCTGTCAGATTCTCTGCAATCTGAGGAATAATCATATTAGCCTTATATACAGTAATCCGGTCCCCCAGGCCCAGCTTCAGAGCCTTTACAATACTCACATTGTGCACGGATGCGCGACTCACCGTAGTACCTTCCAACTCCACCGGCTCAAAAATAGCTACCGGATTAATCAGTCCTGTACGGCTGGCACTCCACTCTACCTCCGTAAGAGTAGTCTCACGGATTTCATCCTTCCATTTAAAAGCAATGGAATGGCGTGGGAACTTTGCCGTACGTCCCAAGGATTCTCCATAGGCAACATCTTCAAAGGTTAACACCAGTCCATCCGACGGAATATCATAGGTCTTAATCTTCTCCTCAAAATACGAAATCGTCTCTGCCATCGTCTGTGGCGTTACTTTTTTATATTCCACCACGTCAAAGCCCTGTTCCTTTAAAAAAATAAACTGTGCTTCCTTAGAGCCTGCAAAATCCACACCCTGAGCTTTCACAAGATTAAAGGCATAGAGCTTTACGTTTCGTCCTGCGGTAACTTCACTGTTTAGCTGTCTTACAGAACCGCTGCAAAGATTACGGGGATTCTTATACTTCTCCGCTTCACTTTCGATTTTACTGTTAATCTCTTCAAAATCCGAATAGGATATTACTGCCTCTCCGCGAAGAATCAGCTCTCCCTTAAACGCAATGCTTAAGGGCAAATTTTTAAAGGTTCTGGCATTTCCGGTAATCACTTCCCCGATTTCTCCATTTCCACGGGTTACTGCCTTTTCCAGCCTACCGTCCCGATAAGTTAAAACGATAGTCAGGCCATCTAACTTCCAGCTAAGAAGACCTTCCTTACCATTTAGCCAAGCTGCCAGTGCCTCCCTGTCCTTTGTTTTATCCAAGGATAGCATGGGAGACTCATGCGCCTCCTTAGGAAGCTCCAGTACCGCCTCATATCCTACATTTACTGTAGGGCTGTTTGCCAGCACAATCCCCGTCTTTTCCTCTAAGCCCACCAGCTCATCATATAATTTATCATATTCATAATTACTCATAATCTCGGTATCTTCCGCATAATACGCCTTAGATGCCCGATTCAAAAGTTCCACTAATTCCTTAATACGTTCTAACTGCTGCACGCTTTCACGCTCCATTACTTCTTAATTCCTGCCAGACGATATAACCCCTCCAGCTCTTCCCCGGTAAGCTCCCGATACTTTCCGGGAATCAACTTACCAAGCTCCACATTCATAATCCGGATTCTCTTTAGATGTGTTACCTCATACCCCAGAGTTTTACACATTCGGCGAATCTGTCGGTTCAGCCCTTGGGTAAGCGTGATGTGAAAGGTATACTTTCCGATGGCCTTTACCTGACAAGTTCTGGTAGTCTGCTCCAATTCCTTAAGATAAACCCCCTTCTCCATATCCCTCACAAATTCCGGGGTAATTTCCTTATTTACCTTTACCACATACTCCTTCTCATGACGGTGCGCGCCACGCATTATTGCATCAATCAAATCTCCGTCATTTGTAAGAAGCAGCAGCCCCTCTGAATCCTTGTCAAGTCTACCTGCATAGGTTACACGAAAAGGCAGATTGATATAATCATTGATAATTTTCTCTGCATATTTATCCTTTTCCGTACAAGTCACGCCTACAGGCTTATAAAATGCCAGAACCGTGGTTTTCGACTTGCCGCCCAGAATTTTCTTCCCAACCCGGACTTCATCTTCCTCGGTCACCTTCGTGCCCATACCGGCCACCTGACCGTTTACAAACACCTTTCCGGCCTCTATCAGCTTGTCCGCTTCACGCCTGGAGCATACACCACACTGCGCCAAATATTTATTTAATCTTGTCTCCACTGCTTTGTCTCCTCTTTCAGGCGCACCTCCAAAATACCATCCTTATTCGCTACCGCATCCTTGGCCAGCTCATCTGCAAGCTCGTTGAAAAATACATTGGAATGTGCGGGAACCTTGGTAAATTCCAGTGCAATCTGAGCCTGCCACTTGCGCATGGCAGCAGCATACTTTTGAGTAAGCTCCGTCTTACTCTTCCACGCTCCGGTTACCCATTTCTCGATACCCTCATAATCATAACGAAGTTCTATCCTAGAAAAACCATTCTTAATGCCCCATCGTACAGCCTGCATAGCTCCCAGCATTTCCCCGGATACGTTGCGTAGTGCTGCCGTCTCCGGATTATTACCACTGCCGTTTTCCACATACACACTACCGTCCGGAAGTATAAATACACAGCCAAAACCATACTTTGTCAAAGAATGCTCATAGCTTCCGTCCACATATGCCACAAGTGCATCACTACGAACTGCCGCTTTTACCGGGTCTTCTTTTCTGTTCATCTCCCCTGCCTGCTGCACAGGCACTGTTCCTCCACCGCAAAAAGCTACAGCTTCCTCTCTGGTTTTAAAGCTTTTGTACTCAGCTCCGGGGAATCCGTCCACAGAAGCCTTACAGGCATCCCATGATTCAAAAATCCCAACCTTTTTCCCTTTTCTCACCGCATAAAACTTCTTTGCAGCCATGGCACATCTCCTTAAACATACTTAAAAGACATTGTACCATAAAATCGCCTTCTTAACAAGAAAACCTCGCAGCAAAAGCCACGAGGTTTTTCCTTAAAAATTAAATTTGCTGTTGAACCAATCCCCGATGGATTTCAGACTCGCTTCTATGACTTCCAACTTATCCACTGCATTGTTGAGATTTTCCATGGCTTCCGTCATTTCTTCCGTATCCAGTCCTTCCAACGCATCATTCAGACTCTCTATATCCAGGGCATCAATTTGAGCATTCAGAGTATCAATATCTAATCCATCAATAGCCTCATTAATTGCAACCACATCCAACTGCTCAATCTTTTCATTCAACGCTTCCATATCTAACTCTTCCAATGTCCGATTTAATGCCTGATAATCGATCTGCTCCAATGTTTTCAGAGAACTACGGATTTCCTGCAACATTCCGATGGCAGGTGTTATTTTTTGTACCACCAAATATCCACCCACAAGCACACAAATCAGCAAAGCTGCCACAAGTAAATTAATATATCGATTGATTTTTAATGATTTCTGCAATTTTTCCATCATTTCCCGATTTTCCATAATGTACACCTCCTCAGCTAAGTATACACTATTGTAAAAGAAAACGCCATATGAAGAAAATTCCATACAGCGTTTCATTACATTATACTTAATCTTTCTTCTTACCAAGCTTCGCCATAATCATAACAAAAACCATGATTACGATCAAAGCGACAAAGATACCAAGCATGCCTTTTCCCATAATCTCTAAGGCCTGCATTACTGTTTCACTCATTTAAATGCTCCTTTCTTCTCAGATTATAAGAACTGAGATACAAGATTAATTACAAGACCACCTGCTACTACAGAAGCAATCTGTCCTGATACGTTAGCACCGGCAGCATGCATGATGATGATATTAGTAGGATCCTCTTCCATAGCAAGCTTCTGAACTACACGAGAAGACATAGGGAATGCAGAGATACCTGCACCACCAACCATGGGGTTAATCTTATTCTTGGTGAAGAGGTTCATAAACTTCGCAAGTAAAACACCACCGATGGTATCCATTACGAATGCGAATAAACCAATCACCATAATCATAACAGTTTCTACAGTTACGAAATCTTCTGCCTTCATAGAGAAGGAAATAGTGATACCAAGTAATAAAGTAACTAAATTAGCTAACTGATTCTGTGCAGTATCGGACATGGTTCCCAGAACACCACACTCACGAAGAAGATTACCAAACATAAGGAAACCTACAAGAGCAACTGACTGAGGAGCTACAAGACCAACAATCATAGTTACTGCGATAGGGAATATAATACGCATAGTCTTGGTAACAGACTCCGGCTTGTAATCCATATGTATACATCTTTCCTTCTTTGTAGTAACAAGCTTAATAGCCATAGGCTGAACGATAGGAACCAAAGCCATGTATGAGTATGCTGCAACTGCAATTGCACCTACATATTTTGACTTAAGAACCTGAGATACTAAAATAGCAGTAGGGCCGTCTGCCGCACCGATAACACCAATTGCTGCCGCATCTCTGATGTCGAAACCTAAGAATGCTGCTAATAAAATTGCTGCAAAGATACCGAACTGTGCGCCGGCACCAAATAAGAACATAGATGGCTTTGAAAGAAGCGGTCCAAAGTCAATCATCGCACCGATACCGATAAATAATAAGATAGGCATTGCTTCTGAAGCCTCGATACCAACTTCAAATAACCACTGAATAATACCATGAGCTTCGATACCACCTACGGTCTGATTAAGTACACCAGACAAAGGTAAGTTTACTAAAATAGCGCCAAATCCCATAGGGAGTAAAAGTGATGGCTCGTACTCTTTCTTAATAGCAAGCCAGATTAAAAGGATACCGATTGCAAACATTACTAATGATTTCCAACCGCCGCCGCTGAAATCACACAGGGCGAGTACTCCTTCCAATAAATAATCCATAACAGATCCTCCTTACATAAAATTTGTTAAACATACGCATCAATCATAACATATCAGCACAAAATATTCTATAAAAAGTGTCATTTTTTTCGGTAAAGAAATTTGCTACATTAAGTTCTTTTAACGTGCATAAAAGTGCACGTTAAAATTCAGCAAAGCTTTACCATTTCTTATAGATTATTCAATTAAAATCTGATAGAATTGTTGATGCGAAAAAATATCTGAACTTTAGAAAGGAGATTTCGACTTGAAACACTATTGTGAAGACATTAAAGATGTCTTAATCGAAACCCAAAGTTCTGCAGACGGTATCTCTACTGCGGAAGCAGAAAAACGTCTTGCAGAAAACGGAAAAAACAAACTTGCAGAAGGAAAAAAGGATTCTCTTTTGAAGAGATTTATAAATCAGCTGATGGATCCAATGATTCTTATCCTTCTGGCAGCTGCTGCAATCAGTGGTGTTCTGGCCGTAGTGGAAGGCGAGAGCTTCGCAGATGTAATTATCATCCTTGCTGTAGTAATCATTAATGCAGTTCTTGGTGTATATCAGGAAAGCAAAGCAGAAAAGGCTATTGAAGCCCTGCAGGAAATGTCTGCAGCAACTTCCAAGGTTTTACGTGACGGCAAAATCACTATCGTCCACAGCGAAGACTTAGTTGTAGGTGATGTGGTACTTCTTGAGGCAGGTGATGCAGTTCCCGCAGACGGACGTCTGATAGAGAATGCCAGCCTTAAGGTTGAGGAAGCAGCTCTCACCGGTGAATCCGTTCCCGTAACAAAGTTTATTGACATAATCAATTTAACCGACTCCTCTAAGGATGTTCCCCTGGGCGATCGTAAGAACATGGTTTACATGGGCTCTGCAATCGTTTACGGTCGTGGTAAAGCAGTCATTACCGCAACCGGTATGGATACTGAAATGGGTAAAATCGCAGATGCACTTGCAAATGCAGAAGAAGGACAGACTCCTCTTCAGATTAAGCTCAGCCAGCTTTCTAAGATTCTTACTTGGTTAGTTCTCGGTATCTGTGTAGTTATTTTTGCAGTGCAAATTATCCGTTCAGGCGGTTTTACTGTTGACACTATCCTTGGCTCCTTCATGGTTGCTGTATCTCTTGCTGTTGCTGCGATTCCGGAAGGTCTTGCAGCCGTAGTTACCGTAGTTCTCTCCATCGGTGTTACCAACATGTCCAAGAGAAATGCGATTATCAGACGATTAACCGCTGTGGAAACTCTCGGCTGTGCTCAGATTATCTGCTCTGATAAAACCGGTACCTTAACTCAAAATAAGATGACTGTTGTAGATCACTTCGGCGAAGATGAGCAGCTCCTTGCAAAGGCAATGGCTCTCTGCTGCGACGCTGAGCTTGCAGATGATGGCTCCGTAACCGGTGAACCTACCGAGGCAGCTCTTGTATATTGGGCAAATCGCATCGGTTTACCAAAACCAAAGTTAAAAGATGAATATCCTCGTAGCGGTGAGGCACCTTTCGACTCCGGAAGAAAGATGATGTCCACTGTACATCTGGTAAATGGCAAATATATCCAGTACACCAAGGGTGCTCCTGATATGATTCTCGATAAATGTACCACCTATTTAAAGGATGGCCAGCCGGTTCCGATGACTGATGAATATCGTCAGGAAATCCTAAAGGGCAATAAGTCCATGGCTGATAAAGCACTTCGTGTACTTGCCTGTGCACAGCGACTTTGGGACGCCGAGCCTGCATATGATGCAGAAGTTCTTGAGCAGGATCTTTGCTTTATCGGCTTGAGTGGTATGATCGACCCTGTTCGTCCTGAAGTTAAGGATGCTATTGTAGAGTGTAAGAAAGCCGGTATCCGTGCTATCATGATTACCGGTGACCACATTGATACTGCTATCGCTATTGCAAGAGAACTTGGAATCCTTACCGAAGGTAAAAATGCGATTACCGGTTCTATGTTAAATGATATGGATGATGAGCAGTTTGCAAAGGAATTTGAGAACATCGCTGTATATGCACGTGTTCAGCCTGAGCACAAGACACGTATCGTAAATGCATGGCGTAACGCAGGTTACGTAACCGCTATGACCGGTGACGGTGTAAACGATGCTCCTTCTATTAAATCCGCTGATATCGGTGTTGGTATGGGTATTACCGGTACTGACGTAACCAAGAACGTTGCAGATATGGTTCTTACCGATGATAACTTTGCTACCATTGTAGGTGCTGTAGAAGAAGGACGTCGTATCTACGACAACATCCGTAAAGCGATTCAGTTCCTTCTTGGTTCTAACATGAGTGAGGTAATCAGTATTTTCGTTGCCACTCTTATGGGCTTTACCATTTTGAAACCGGTACATCTTCTTTGGATTAACCTTGTAACCGACTGTTTCCCTGCTCTTGCACTTGGTATGGAAGAAGCAGAGCCGGATATCATGGAGCGTAAGCCTCGTGATGCTAAGGCAGGTATTTTCGCAGATGGAATGGGTATCGATATCGGTTACCAAGGACTTATGGTATCCGCACTTGTACTTCTCTCCTACTTCGTAGGGCACTTTATGGAGACCGGCAACTGGTCCATTACGGATAGCGCAGAAGGTATGACCATGGCATTCTTAACAATGTCTATGGCTGAAATCTTCCACAGCTTTAACATGCGTTCACAGCGTGGAAGCATCTTCCGTCTTCCTACTCAGAACAAGATTCTGATTGGTGCAGCTGTATTGACTCTCATCGCTACTACCGTAGTATGCGAGATTCCATTCCTTGCAGCAGCATTCGGATTCGCTTCTGTAAGCCTTGCCGAGTATATCATTGCAATTGCACTTGGTGCATTGGTAATCCCTATTGTAGAAGTTGTAAAGTTCTTCCAGCGCAAAGCAAGTAAATAAATCCACAAAACAAACCCCGAAGCTCAATGCTTCGGGGCTATTTTATATGCTATATAAATTGAAAGATTTGATTAGCTATTCTTTAAAATAACCTGCTCTACCATGTCTGCAACATGCTCGCAGCCATCTAAACACTTTTCTAAACGATCAAATAAGGTGGTCCAAGAAAGAATTGCCACAGCATCCTTCTCCTCGGTATAAAGACGACGTACGGCTGCTGTATAGAGCTTATCGCCTTCTTCCTCAAAGCCGTTTACCTCGATAATCTTCTCACGGATTACAGTAGACTTGCGGAAGTTATAAAGCTCGCCGAGCATCTCCTTTAATGCTCCACTACAACGCTCGATAAGTCTTGAGAAATCCTTTACTTCCGGACGAAGCTCGGTAATATTATACATATAAATTCCTAATAAAACATCCTCAATAGTATCGGTAACATCATCAATAGTATGTGCAAGCTCTACGATATCTTCTCGCTCGATAGGTGGTAAGAACTCCTTTACCAGTTGCTCCATCATATTGTGCTTAATACCATCTGCAGTATGCTCAATAGTATGCATTTCATCCAAACGAGCCTTAATATTCGCTGCATCAAAATTATCAAAACAATTCTTTAAAAGAACTGCTGCATCGTTTGCATAGGACATTCCCTTTGCAAAAGTATCAAAATAAAAATTATTCTCTTTCTTTGCCATGATTAATTCTCCTTTACCTAATTAAAACAGCCACATAAATAACTTCGCCATGAAAAATCCGATCAATCCGCATCCCGGGAAAGTAAGTACCCAGGTAAGTACCATTTCTTTTACAACGCCCCAGTTTACATTGGATAAACGACGCGCAGCTCCAACACCCATAATCGCTACGGTCTTAGTATGTGTCGTAGATACCGGAATACCTGTTACAGAAGATAATAACAGACATCCTGCACCTGCCAAATCTGCTGCAAAGCCCTGGTAAGTCTCCAACTTAACCATATCCATTCCTACTGCTTTGATAATACGATATCCTCCGATGGATGTTCCCAATGCCATCACAGCACTACACAAAACCATCAGCCAAATCGGGATTTCAAAATTATTTACATCTGCCTGTCCATTTGCAAGGAAAATACCAAGCATAAATACACCCATGAACTTCTGTCCGTCCTGTGCACCATGCATGAATGCCATCATAGCACCACCGGCCACCTGACCACCCTTGAAAAATCCAAGAGTTTTACGTCTGTCCATCTTCTTACATATCATCTCGACAATCTTTACAGTACACCAACCGAATGCAAAACCAAGAATTGTAGATAAGCCAAGACCATATACAACCTTAATCCATTCCGCGCCGTTGATACCCTCAAGACCACCATGAAGAGCAATCGCTGCACCGGAGATACCTGCAATAAGCGCGTGGCTCTCACTGGTAGGAATACCAAACCACCATGCTGCTGTTGCCCAAGTTACAATAGCAAAAAGTGCCGCGCACAAAGCTACTAAGGCTTCCTGAGAATTACCTCCAAAATCAACCATCTTATAAATAGTTGCTGCAACGCTGGCATTTACCATTGTCATCACAAAAACTCCAAGGAAATTAAATACTGCCGCCATCAAAATCGCTGCCTTCGGAGACATGGCCTTGGTAGATACACAGGTTGCGATAGCATTGGGTGCATCGGTCCAACCATTTACCAATACAACTCCAAGAACCAACGCTACCGTGATCGCAAGTACCGGGCTTGATAGCAACTGAGACACAAATTCCAACAAAGAAACTGTCATAAGTTCTCCTCTCTTTACTTATATCTTACGTCTTTTATATGTCGTTTTTACCCAACATACTCTTTAATTTTATCTTACAATTTCCTTTTTGTCCATCTATTCTGTCCCATCTTAACAATATTTTTACCAGATTGTTGCTTTTTTTCCCAATATTCTCCCTTATTCCGCCCCTTTTAAGGCTTCCACCATATCGATATCCTTGTTCTTTCTCGCTACCATTAATCCCACTGCAAGTGATACTCCAAACGTGAGCAAAATGCTAATTCCATAAGTCATTAGCCCCATAGACAGCTTCAGCTCGTATTCACTGACCAGTGCCGTAATCAGCACATAAAGTACACCTACACCACCCGGCAACCCGATAAGTACACCCACAATTGTAAGCCAGATGTTTTGGCTGATTAACAGCTTGCTGATTTGTCTGTCCCTAAAGCCAAGCACCTTTAAGGTTGCCAGCTCTCTATGCCGTTCCAAATAGCTCATCACGCCAAGATTGTAGAGAACTACCACGCCAAGAACCATTGCTGCAAGCACTAGTACCACAATCATGACATTCATTATTTCCATAAAAGTATCGTAGGTCTCCATAATGGTAACCTTATCCTGCTTTCCAGCTATTATTGAAGAATTCTCAATATCCGCAGACTCTACATCCGTGAAAATAGAACCAATGTGATAGGAAATTCCCACACCATCTGCATAGGTATCCGTCATAACAATACTCTCTGTCATCATGGAACGCAGATAGCCCGCTACTTTTACGGTATAAACCTCCTCACTGCCGTAAGGAGAAAATTCAATGGTATCCCCTATTTTTGCGGTATCCTTTAGACGCAGGCAAAGGTATACGCCATCGTCGGACAGCTCTATAAACTCATTATCCTCATCCACAAAACGATACTTATCGTTATCCGGATGATAAACCTCCATGGTTACTGTCTTACCTTCATAGCTTATTCCTGTCGTTGCAAGCCAGTCCCCTTCCACGCTCTCTGCCAAATCGCATATTTCCTCATTATCCGCGGTTTCTACAAGGTTAATGCGAGTCACGTAATTACTCACACCTTCATCCAGCAAATCCATAAAAGCCTGCATGGTATCCTTCATACCAAGTCCACCTACCAAAAGCAACATACAGCCAAATACACCAAGCAGCGTCATGGCAGAACGAGACTTATGACGCAAAATATCCCGTATATTCCACTTGGTTCCAAAGGATAATTTATTCCAGAAAGAAAATCTTTCCACCACACTCTTTTTCATTGCCTTCGGCGCATATGGTCTGAGTGCCTCTGCAGCAGTTCCCTTCAGCATCTTCTTTACAGAAAGGTAGCTGATAGCCGTAAGAAATACTATCACAAGTACCATAACCGGTACACAGAAGTCCGGCATTACAAGTCCCCAATCCGGAATATCAATATATGTACTCATCATTCCCGTAGGACTTACGATTAACGACGCAACCAAATAACCAAGAACCACACCAAGCAGGGTTCCCACCAGACCAATCACCAGCCCATAAGAGGTGTAATGGCGCAAAATTCTTCTGTCCCGAAATCCAAGCGCTTTCAGAGTACCAATCTGCACCTTTTCATTTGCTGCGATACGGTGCATGGTTGTAATCATTGTAAGCATGGCAATTGCAAGAAAAAGGACCGGAAGAATCGAGCCCATTGTCTTTCCTTCTTCAGCCTCACTCTGTGCTCCGGCATATGCCACATGCTCCGTTTTTGATGTTACCAGAACAGTCTGTCCAAGAGCATCTTTTACTGCCTCTTCCATCTCCTCCTTTTCCATATCGGAAAGGACATTAATCTGAGGATAAAATACTCCACCTAAAATCTTCTCCAGCTTTTTCGGTGAAATGTAAGCAAAGCCAAAATTCTCATGATCTGGCATCAGCTGATTTCCATCTGCAACGCAAATCATCTGTTCCCCGCTTTTTACGAGTCCCACTACCTCGCCACTTATCTCTATTCCCATATAAGTGGCAGTTATTGAATCGCCCAGAGAAATATTATTCTCCCCTGCATACCTGTCCGATAACCAGATACCCTCTGATGCTTCATCATACTCTTGCCCTTCCATTATAAGCATGGTAGAAACGGTATAATTCTCGGATATATTAAGAGATAATGCCTTTTTACTATCCGGAATATCCACATTTACCGCAAGAAATCTGGTAGCGGCCTCCACACCGTCAATCTCCTGTATCCTACTAATATCCTCCTCAGTAAATCCGCTTTCCAGATACAATCTGTAATCAGCATAATTCGTCTCCTCCAAGAAAGACATGGTGTCTTCTTCAATACTCTTCCATTCTATGTTGAACCCCAAAAAGATTCCTACGCCTATCGCAATCATAATAATCATGGAGATGAACTGGGATTTATATCTCCATGCAGTACGAAATAACTTTCTTACTAACACAACAGCTCACTCCTTTACCATTCTATCTCATCAGCACTTATCGGATTATCCTGTTCTTCATAGGATTTGATTTTACCGTTCTTTACACGAATCACCACATCTGCCATTTTGGCAATGTTCTGATTGTGGGTAACAACTACGATTGTCTTTCCGTAATTCCTTGCCATAGAAAGCAGGA
Source organism: Lachnospiraceae bacterium (assembly GCA_017467845.1). Lineage (GTDB taxonomy): Bacteria > Bacillota > Clostridia > Lachnospirales > Lachnospiraceae > Acetatifactor. The sequence continues at coordinate 29,142 of JAFUKH010000068.1, forward strand.
GCTTTAATACCAACACACCAGTCTCAGAATCCAATGCTCCGGTTGGTTCGTCACAAAGCAAAATCTTAGGATTCTTCGCCAAAGCACGTGCAATGGATATTCTCTGCTGCTCTCCTCCGGAAAGCTCCGCCGGGAAATTGTTTAAATGATCCAGAAGACCTACCTCTTCTATCATTTTCTTTGCACTCAATGAATCTTTAGAGATTTCTTTTACAAGAGCCACATTCTCATATACAGTTAAAGTTGGAATCAGATTATAAAACTGGAACACAAAGCCCACCGTAGAAGCGCGGTAGTCTGCAAGTTCATTGTTTGTAAGAGTGGAAATATCTTTTCCGTCCACCACAATGGTTCCATCGGTAGGACTGTCCAATCCCCCAAGCATATTGAGCAACGTACTTTTTCCCGCTCCGCTGGGTCCAAGTACCACCACAAATTTCCCTTCTTCCAAACTGAGATTCACACCATCAAGTGCCTTCTGCTCATGGTCACCACTTTTGTAAATACGTGTCACATTTTTAAATTCTACTATTGCCATAATATCTCCTCCTGATATATTTATTATCTAATCTCGGTAACTTCATAACCTGCTTTCTCAATCACCCTGCAAAGCTGTTCTTCTGCTACTTCCTTCTCCATGGATACAACCACTTCCTTCTTTTTTAAATTCACACCGGCGGACACACCTTCTATTTCATTCAGTGCCCTTTCCACTCTGTTTTTACAGTGTTCACAAGTCATCCCTTTTACAATAATAGTTTTCTTGGCCACAACTTTTTTTAGTTTCTTTTTCTTCACCTTCACGGCAGAACCGCCTCCACAACAGCTGCTTTCTCCTTTAAAATGCTTAATGGTGGAATGCATTCCGCCCACCAAAAGGACTAATAAAATGCCAACAATAATTACATTTTCCATTATCTTTCTCCACTTCAATGTATGTACTTTCTTACAACAGTTAGTTTCCGCTAACCATCGTGAATATAGCACACTTCCCCCAGAAAATCAATGCACTTCTTACAATTACACTCAAAAAAAAGCACGAAGCAAAAATCTTCGTGCCCGGTTCTCTTACCGTCAATTTTCAATATTTGTATCCACTTCTTCAACAATTACTTCCATGCTTTCTACATTTGTCACAGTCTCAAATGCTGCATAACTTAATACCATAAGAAAAAGATTAAACAATATGAAGCAAACCAGAACAATGCCTATAATCTTCCAAATAAGATAAGCCCGTTTGTTCTTGATAATCAACTGTTCATTAATCCTCGCAAGTTGCTCCACAACTTCGCCATGATTCTTTTCTACATCCACCTCTATCCCCAAAAGTTGTTTTACATCTACATCAAGAACCTCTGCCACTCGTTGCAAACTCTCTGCATCCGGCACAGAGAGTCCTTTTTCCCATTTCGAAATGGTCTGACGAACCACATTCACTCGGATTGCCAACTCCTCCTGTGTATATCCTCTGCTCTTTCTCAAATTCTTAATATTGTCACTTAACATACAAACCACCTCCTGCTTTCATAATCATATTGTAGTGGCTTCTACCTTATACCTCAAGCAACGCAAATTAACATTGGCAGTTTTAGTGGTTAAAATTCTACCTCAATCACATAAATTCCTTCCTTATGATGTACATAATACATAGCAAACTCATTCTGCATCTCACCACTGCAGCTGACATTCAATGTGAATTTACCATCTTTATTTTTTACCAAATTATAATTTCCGGCCTCTTCCGCGCTATAGCCTTGCGTCTGCTCAATAATACGTTTTTCCTCAACAAATAAAATATCTGTACCATCATCCACACAAAATTCCAACGTGCCTTCCGAATTCATACTACAAAGAGGCACTTGTTTATGGTTAATCCCGAACTCATCCCTAGGATACCATTCAAGATTACAAATGGTAGTTTCCCCTTGCGTTTCCATCATGCAGGTCACATAATCCGTGCGGCTCAATTTAACAATATATCTCATAGAAAAAGAATCATCCAAATAGGCCAGATAAATCCCCCCATTCTTCTGCTGCAGAAGATAATAGCATCCATTTTCTTTCGAGAGCTGCCATGCCTTTTTATTTTTGCCGCGAAGCTCACTTACAAAAGAATCTGACTCAAAATAAACATCAAAATTCTCCTCTGTCAGCGCTACCTCTTCCATCACTCCCAGCGTTCTCCATGGTTCACGACTCACTCTGCTTACTATAGAACTCTTCATGATACAATCAGAGCTAAAGGAATATAGGGGTACCGTATCTTCTGTTGCCACAAAATTAAGTGCCATCTCCTCCGCCTGACTATAGACCGTATCCTCTACACAAAAGGTATGCCCAAAGGGTGTTGATAATGTACTTTGTTTTCCCAAAAGATTTGCTAACAGTAAACACACTGCCACCACAACACCAATGGTCAAAGCTACCACAATCATCTTTCGTGAAATGAGATGATGCTTTTTCATGAAATACACAATCGTTGTAAGAACCACCACTGCGGTCACAATGTAGAGTCCCCAAGGCTCTCCAACTTTCCCGGCAAGAAAAATGCTTGTGGGACCGTCAGCTCCGCCGATGATTCCGATAGACGTACTCATGCTCATCTCAAACTGCAATCTAAATAATAGCGGAACAATACTCCATAATAATAGAAGTAATGATGCTACAACAAGTATGGTACCACGCAAGTCCCTGCTCTTCAGGTTCCCGGGACTGGTATTTAAAAGGATATCCTCCGCGATTTTTGTGATACTTCCCTGCCTTTGAATCGCCTCTTCCTCCGTGACTCCGCTCTCTACAATATCCGAAATAATCTCATCATAATATTCCAGATATTTATTACGCTCTTCTCTTTTTAACTTCCTAAGCTCACGGGCAAGTGCCCTCAGAAACTTCTTCTTATTCATGCATTTTTCCTCCCGAAATAAATTCCAAAACCCTTACCAGTTCCTCTCTGTCCTTATCAAATTCCTTTAGGGAACTCTTTCCTTCTTCTGTGATATGGAAGTACTTCCTGATACGATTGTTGTATTCCGTGTTGTAGGATACAACCTTCCCCGCCACTTCCAATCTCCGCAAAATGGGATACAGAGTGGATTCTGAAATATCAATATATGGCGATATATCTTCAATCATTTTATACCCATAGGAATCTTCATCCTTTATCGCAGCAAGCACGCAGAACTCCAACAATCCTTTTCTTAACTGCCTGTCCATAATAGCTCCTCTTTTAATACTATGTTATACATAGTATTATGCTATACATAAGTTCTTCTGTCAATATGCAAATAAAAAGAAGCCGTCCATTCATTTGATGTGTGTCCACAATTCTGGGCACATATCGCTTGTCAGGGTTGCCGCCTCTATTTCCCCGACCGCTGGCACTTTTCTATCACTCTAGTCGAAAACAAACTGCATTACGTACATTTTTTAACTTTTCAAAGCACACTCCCAAAATTAAGAAAACACCTTTTCATCAAAATTCATATCTTCACAAAAAAGCAGCAATCTGCACTCTACAGATTACTGCTTTTCTAAATTCCGGTCTTATTTCAATTCAGCCAATTCAATCTCATTATTCAGGAACTTATCCCAGAACACTTCATCCACAAGATATTCCTCATATACATATTCCCAAGTACGCTCTCCTTTTGTTCTGTAGAATAATGCCTGGCACTTCTCATACTCTGCTTCTGAAAGTGTCTTACTCCATTTTACCTGTCTTCCCGGCTGAGTATTCCTATCATCCAAGCATTCCATGATTCCGGTGCTTAGATTGTAATAAAAGGAGATTCCTACATCAGGTAGAGACACCACTTCCACCTCGATCACCTTATCCATGTCGATTCCACCACTTTGATTCGGTGTTACTACATCTCCTTCATTTGCCTCCACCTTTTCTTTGCCTGCATTATTTGCTTCCATGATTTCCTCTTGCATCTGAGTCATCTCATCTGCAGTATAGAACCTGCTGCCCAACGGATTCAGATACTGTGCCCACTGCACTTTTGTCTCATCCACATACATGGAATCCCCTACTTTCTGTGAATAATCCGGCACTCCATTGTTGGTTCGCTGCAGAAACTCCATAAAGCTGTCTAAATCAATCTCATCCTTTAAGAAATCTTGCCAGAAGTTCTCATGGGCTGCAAAGCGCATATTATAATCGTCCGGGAAGTGACTGATAAATCCAACGACCTTCTCATACTGCTCACTGCTGTCAAAAGTAATCTTCCATTCATAGCCTTCGGTCTGCCCTAATTTTCTACAGAAGATTCCTTCCTCGGTGTACCAAGTGATGTAACGTATAGCACTATCCTCCAGGTCAGCAGTTGGATAAGTACAGCTGGTAGACTCGGCAAGAAGAAGTTCTTCTTCCAACTGCTTCTCCACCTGTTCCTGCTCCAGTGCTTCCTCCTCTTTCTTCTCGATGCGCTCCTCCATCAGCTCCTTAAGCACTTCTTGAATAGAGTCAAAATTCTCCAGAAAATCATCCCATTCATCCTCCGTAAAGGAACCGGCTCCAATCCGGTAGGATTCTTCTGTTTCCCCTTTCTCGATTTTCTCCAGAATTTCAGCCATCTTATCCTGAATAAATTGCACATAATCCTCATCTTCTGACTCTCTTTCTTCAAAAAAATCCTTCAGATTCTCGCAGTCTTTGTACTGGCTCTGAAGCTGGGCATCCAGATAATCCTGCATAACACTTTCTATAAGCTCCGACCAGTTAAACGTGGTATTTAAAAAGGTATCCACGCCGGATGGGTCTTCACAATATCCGTTTTGGTGAGCATTCATGGAATAGGTCTGAAGCTTCTGGAAAGAACCGAACGCGCCACCATCCGTTACTCCCATCTTATCGGTATAACTGAGAAGTGCAAACATCTCCAGCTGGGTGGCATTCTCCGGGTCTACCTTATTTACTTCTACGTTATAGTATACCCGTTCTCCACCCAGATTCGACCGCACCTGTACAACCGGATTGTCGGGTGTGGAACTTTCTATCAGGAAGGCTGTCATACCATATACGGTAGACTCCCCCTCCTCGGGAACCATGGTTAGCCCAAGCAATTCGCCTGCTTCCACAGACTCTGCTACCGTAACTGCTCCGGTTCCCTCACTCTGGGAAAGCAATCTCTCCTGTAGCCGACTACCTCGTCCTGCCCAAAGAGGATTCTCTGTAATATCCGGCTCTTCCTGCTTCCCGGTACTGTACTCATCTTCAAGTCCCCGCTCTTTTGTTTGCATAAAATCGCCACTGTACGCTGCCGCGGAATCTCTGCAGACATCCATATAATAGCTGGATTTTACACCGTTACTCACATACATATTTCTCCTTTCTGCAGCTCCTCTGTCGTTCAGAGCTGCGCCGCTCTCCGAAAGGACCAAGCGACATAAATTATTTTCTACGCAAAAATAGCGCCCACTTTCAACTCAATCCATTGAAATCAGACGCTATCCTTAGCTGAATATATTATCGACATGTTTTCAGCGAAGTTTAATATGTATTATCCAATTTTTCCAGATACTCTTCTAAGGTAATCCCTTCCTCCATAATGTACTCTGCCACTTCCTTGCCCACATATCGAAAATGCCAAGACTCATAGCTGATGCCGGTTATGTCCTCCTTATCTTTCGGATAACGCAGGATAAATCCATATTCTGCGCAGTGCTTCCGAAGCCACTTGTTCTCTTCTGTCTTCTCCTGACCTTTATCCAGCATCTGATAATCCAATGCCACTATATCAAAGGCAAGACCGGTGGAATGCTCACTGCACCCCGGTGGCATGGTTTCCTTGGCTACCTCTTCGTATGCTTCCGCATATGTATACCCATTTCGCAAAAGAGCCTTCAAATCCTCATCGAAAAGCTCCTCCTGACGCTCCTTACTCCGATAAGAGGAGCATACCAGAAACTGAAGCCCCTCCTCTGTTCCGGCATGGAGCATCTCACATAGAGGCTCATAAGCCTCCTCAGCTGCCTTTCCCCTGCCATCCGGAAGAGAAATCAACTCTACCTCGTAATCCTCCGGCAAAGGATTTTCTTTATTTACCAGAATTGGTCTCACTGTGGGATGCAAATCATCTTCCACCAAAGCTTCAGGTTCTGCGGTAGGCTTTATCAGCACCTCCTCATCCAGCACAATGACATTCCCCGGTTCAGATTCTTTCGCCTCTGTAAGTTGCTGTGCAACCAACATCTTGCTCATTCCTCCAATCAACAGGACTACCCCCAGCAACATAGATGCATATATACACAGTTTGATTAATCTTCTCTTTCTGATTCTCTTCTTCCTGAGTACCCTCTGCCTTTCTTTCCGAACAATGTCATTTCTCTTTTGTGTACCTTGCGCCATCTCTACATTCCTCCTGATTTATGAACCTATCATAACCAGCGAATGTATCAAATCATGTTCAAAGCTGTATCATTTTTGTATCATTTCCGGCACATAATCACGAATCAGCGCAAGTCCTGCACTAAAATCAGGTAGAATCCCCATGCCTTCCGTCATACTCACCTCAAACACGGTTCCCACATTTCCGTAGGGCATATAAAAGGATGCTGAATTACTATCCTCTGACGTCTCTTTCGTGACATACCACGCATCCGTACTTGCCGCGTCATACTCCGCAAATCCTTCCAGTTCTTCCATACCACCCTCGTAATATTCATTAAAATACCAAACAAAATACGGTGCACTCCCCATAATTTCAGACGTGATGGTCTCCATAAATTCCTTCGTTCCACTCTTGCCCTTCGTAGTATAATCCTTATAAATTTTCTCCTGTCCACTGCCACCGGTAATCGTAATATAATATACCGATTCCATCTCCGCATCTACCAGCAGACGCACATTGGTGTCATAATCCACCATGTAAATATCCAGATACCACACCATCAGTAAGATTTCTTCCAAAGAGGAGTTCTCATATATTACATACTTCGCACAATCCTGAATGTTTACCGTAGATGTCTCCTGTAAAAAATCATAATATAACCCAAAAGACAGCTCATTGATATACCCCATCCACTCACTGGCAAACACCCGCTCCAAAAGCTCCACAACTTCATCCACACTTTTCCCACCATAGCTGATGGCAGACACTGTCAGCTCGTCTGCACTTTTGGTAGCCAGGTTTGCCATCCTTTGGTACATATCCTTTTCATATCCGGCACTTACCAGCGCATTGTCCATATACTCCCAGCTCACCACGGACTTTCCCGCCAACTGATATCCATCCTGTATCCGAAAAATCATTTGGGGAAGAAAAAAGGAAATGATTAAAAGGATTATCAGTCCTAAGAGAAACGGACCATATAGTTTTATCTTTTTCATGACTCCATCATCTCCTCTCTTCCCGGGAAAAATATCTGCACTACAGTACCTTCTCCCAGTTTGCTGCTGATACGCATAGTGCCTTTATGCAGCGTAATAATCCTTTGACACAAAGTCATTCCGATACCTGCTCCGCCCTCCTTACGGGAACGTGATTTATCTACCATATAAAATGCCTCTGTAATTTTTTCAATATCCTGCTCCGGAATTCCACAGCCATTATCCACCACTTTGATTTCATACCCATTTTCCAAAGCCATTCCCTTGAAAAGAATAAAACCATCCTCACCCGCAGCCTTCACTGCATTATCCAGCAGATTGTAAAACACAGATAAAAGCAATTCTCTGTCTCCGTAGAGATGCCCCTTTTCCATCACAATTCTGCATTTCATATTCTTTTTCTCAAACATAGGGCGCATGGTCTTACGGATATTTTCTTCCAGCTCCTTGGTGGGAACTGCTTGAATTTTCAGTGGTGTATGCTCCATAGAGGCCAGCTCTAACAGCTTATGGGATAAGCTTTCCAATCGTTTACCTTGGCGATAAATGTAATAATAAGCCTCCCTGCATTCCTCCTCTGACATTTCCACAGAGTTCAGCATATCTGCGTAACCGATAATCGCCGTCAATGGCGTCTTAAGCTCATGTGCAAAGGCTGAGGTAAAGCGTTCCTTTTCATTGGCCTGCTTCTCCTTCTCCTGCATCTGCTCTACCAGTTTATCCGCCATATGATTCAGGTTCGTAGCAAGAGTTCCTATTTCGTCCTCACTTTCATAATCAGAGCGCTCCTCCAGACTTCCTCCTGCAATTTTCTCCACTACTCTATCCAACTCTCTGATGGGCCTCGTCAGATAATAAGACAGCACATAAATACACCCTGCTCCCACCACCAGTAAAATCGTAAGAGCCAGCCGATATTGATTCAATAGGTTCTGTCTATCCTCATAAATACTTGAGATATCCTTACTGCATCCAAGATAAACACACTCCGACAGTCCCTGAAATTTACACACTGACAAAAGATAATATTCTCCCTCCAAAAGGCGTATACCGCTGATGTAGGTGTCCTCTTCCGTCAACTCCTGCACCAGCGCTTTTGCTCCTTCCGCCTGATAATAGGCTCTGTTGGTATCCCCATAATAATCCTCATTTTCCGACCAAATAAAGCATTTCTTACCATCCCTTTCCACGCTGGATACTGCACTGTCCACAGCACTTCGTATCCCATACTCATGCCCATACTCGGACATGGAATTATATACAATATCAAACAAATTATAAAAAATACGATTCTCCTGCTCTGCCTGCTCCATTTCCCTATCCAGAATCTTACTGAAGTAGGATGACATCATCCAGCTTCCGAAAGCGGTAAAAATTATGGTAAGCACAGCTGTAATCGTCAAAAACAATTTGGTTGCAAATTTCATACTCTTTTTTCCTTAAACGTCCAACCGATAACCGACCTTATATACAGTGGAAATTTTATCCTCCCACTGCAATTTCTTTTTCAATCTCTGAATATGTAAATCCACCGTTCTGCTCTGCTCCAAAAACTCGCCGCCCCAGACATTTTCATAAATCACATCACGATATAATGCAATGTTCTGATTGCGAGCCAAAAGTAACAGTAAATCGAACTCTTTCATGGTAAGCCCGATTTCTTCTTCTCCTCTCTTTACGGTTCTGGACGCAGTATCTATGACGATATCATGCACTTCCATAATGGTAGAAACCTTATTATAACGACGCAGTACCGCCTCCACCCTTGCAAGCAGTTCCACTATCTCAAAGGGCTTTGCCATATAATCGTCCGCTCCCATTTTCAGTCCCTTTACCTTATGCTCCGTACTTCCCAGCGCCGTTAAAAATATCACCGGAAATCCCAGCTTTTTTGCATAATCCAAAAGCTCATACCCATCAATTCCCGGAAGCATCACATCAAGCAGCACCAAGTCGAAGCTCTCATTCATCATCATATCTGCTGCCATTACCCCATCTGCGGCAAGCAGACACTGGTATCCTGCCTTTATCAGATTCTTTTTTATCAGATTCCCAATTGCTTCTTCATCCTCTGCAACTAATATCTTTAGCATCTCTGTTCAAACTCCCTCATCAAAATAATAAATCTCATTTTCCCCTAAGGATGTATCATTTTTGTATCCTGACACAAGCAAAGTCCCTGCAACATTTCCTTGCAAGGACTTTCTTTCTCAAAATTCTATTTTTCAAACAATAGCTTCACCTGCGCAAAGGTATTATAAGGTTGCTCTTTTAACAACTCCTTAAATATCTCCATGGCCTCCCCGGCTCTCCCCTGCTTTTCTAATAGCAGAGCCTTTGCTACTTTCAGTCGCATACAACAGCCGTGGTTGCACAGTCTGCATCTGGTGCTCTCCTCCATAATTGCAAGAGCCTTCTCTCCGGCCGCCGAACCTTCTCCATACAGTGCCAATATAAATTCCACAAACCTTACATATCTCTCCTTGTAGAAAAAAGCTTCTGTTTCCACCGGATTTCTGGGCTTATTTTCGTTTAACTGCTTACGGCACATCTGGTCAAGAATTTTATTCAGCGCTTCCAGACACTCCTTGATTTCCTCATCGTCTTCCAGTATCTGTAAACCTACCGGTTGCACAGCAGTTTTCTCCACTACAGTAGGCGTCTCCTGCTTCTTTCCACTAAATAGTCTGCTCCAGAAGGACGCTCCCTTGGACTTCTCAGCTGCCTGAGGCGCAACGGTCATTTCCTTTTCCGGAATCCTCTTCTGCTCCTGCTTTATGGTCAGGAAGAATATTTTGTTTATCAAAACATCTATCTTATCCTTCTTCATGGTGGACGGTGTCTTGGATTTCTCAATAGCCTGACCGATAGCTTCCATTGCCGGTTCATACTGATTCTGCAGCATCAACTGCCATGCGTGCATGTGATAATAGATGCACCACATTGCGGTGGTTCTGTCGGAAGCAGCGTTATAATAAATTGCTTGCCTATAGTTCTCCGTATGTTTGGAAGTTTCCTCCCAATTAGCGGCATATAAATAGGCCCGATAAAACATCAAAAACTTATTCTTTTTATTGGCATCCGAGAAAAACTGTTGCTCGATAAGCTCCTTTGCCTTTTCAGGCTGTCCGCATCTGCTGTAGTTAGCAACCAGATCCCGAACCATACTCTCCCCTTTATTAAATTCCTCGTAAATTCTTTGATACACCTTCAAGGCTCTGTCATATGCTCCAAGCAGCTCATAGGTGTGAGCAAGATTGCCATAATGCACAGTTACAGGCTCCGGTCTGTCTTCCCTATACATATAATATACAGCTCTGTTAAAGTAGGAAAGTGCCTCTTCGTACTTCTCCATATATTTGTAGAGGCAACCCACATTGTTATTGGCAAATGCATCTGCCGGGTCATCCTCCAGTATCTTCCGGAAGTCTGCCATGGCCTTCTCCGTATCCTTTGCTGCCATACTAAACAGACCTCTCTTATTTAATATCGCATTGCAAGGATACATCCTAAGGAACTTAGAAATCACCGGATATCCGTACTTATAAGAATTTAAATTGGCCTTTTTCACCATGGTTGCATGATAAAAACTGTCAAAGCTCTTTAATTCTTTGTTGATATCAAATCCTTCCGGAATCTCCTCCCCATTATATGCATAGCTCTCCAGATAACAGCTTTGCACCTTGTTCTCTTTCGCCCGGGCAAGAATCTCACTTAATTTCTCCGGCTGACCGGTCTGATAATAAACTCTTGCCATCTCTTCATAAGGATATGCATAATCAGGAAAAGCCAGTATACACTGCTCTCCGCAGTATATTACTCCACTTGCATCATACATTCCCGCATAAGCCTTCAGCATCAGTACCCAGGAAAAGGAAAGCCGGTAATCCTCCCAAAGCTTTCTTCCAAGCTCCAGACTCTTCTCAAACTCCTCCATCTCCTCATAGAGCTGGGTCATCTCTATCATAAGCTTAATATCGCCTTCGACACCATCCCAAATCTTCTCATATTCAACCAAAGCCTTATCATAATACTTGGTAAAGCCTCTTCCCATACTGTGATAGGCATTGATTCTTACTCTTGCGATATATTCCGGCTCCTCCTTGCAATGTTCCGTAGCAGAAAGTGCCTTATCGAACTCCGCCATCCCCATATATACACCGGCAAGAAGCTGATAGTATTTCTCCTTTTCTGCCTCCGGTAGCTTCTTTCCCATAGCCTCTAAGAGCTGAAGAGCTGCAAAATAACGTTTCTCATCATAAAAACAATGAGCAAGCTCCCACGCTGCATTCAAATCCTGCTCTGTTTCCCACTTTTTCTGTAAAATTGGTCTCTTATGTGCGTTAACCTTCTTGATTATATCCTGTAACTGCATATCCTGGGCAGCATGAGGAATCATACGGATACACTCTTCCGCAGCGGGATAATCCTCTGTCTTTTCGTAATATTGGGCAAGTCGCACATTCGCCATATAATGCTTCTCATCAAGACTTTTTAGTTTTTTAAAATAAGTAACGGCTTTATCCCAGACTTCCTTCCCCCAATAATACTCCCCGGCCTGATAAAGAAGCCAGCTGTCTTCTCCATGACATCTTATCAGCTCTTCCAGCACCTCTTCTGTCTCAGCAAACATTCCCTGCATGGCATAAATACGTGCTCTGACAATCTCCATGTAAGGATGTGTGATTCCCAGCGCAAGCCCGCTTTGCATTGACCTCTCTGCGCCCTCTTCATCTCCCCCGTCCAGTGCCTCCCAGGCCTCCCTGTAGAATCTTAAAAACAGGTCATAGTCCCCCTCATCAGGACCATGAAAAAGGGCATAATTAACCCCATCATCCTCTTCACATCTTCGTAGAATAAAACGGACAAAATCCGTCGGAAAACCCTCCTTCAAATGCTCCCTATCCTTGACAATATTCAAGTTCTTATCCAGAAGCTTCCAGATTGCAAAAGGAAAACAAAAGTGGCTCATCATAAAGATAAGCAGCTTTTTGCGACATTCTTCATTCTCCTCTAACGAAAGAAAAGCGTCCTCATTAAACAGAGCCTTCCATGCGTCCTCACTGCAACGCAAAGGAAGACTTCTGTATATAGAAGCCGCCTTTTCTACCCACAATCCGGAAGGAGTTTCATCCCTCTCCTCTGCGGGCTGTTCTTTCTTTTTTGCATATGCGCAGGCCTCCTCATATGCCTGACGCAAGCGCTTAAACTCCTCCGGATGATCCTCCGGATTTGTCAACTTTAGTCTCTCACGATAAGCATTCTTAATTGCTGTCTCATCCTTTGTGAGAGCAATCCCCAATATATGAAATATTTCTTCAGGTGCCACCACTGCATTCCCCCTGATCTTCATGATTACTTTAAGAATATCACGATTTCTTCAGTGGGACAACGCAATCTTGAAGACAAAACTATTCCTGCACCATTTGATTCAATTGCTCCGAAAGTCCCTTAATCACTTCCGCAATATCTGCAAGACTTTCTGTACCTGCGCTGTTTTCCTGGGTTGCCGCATTCACATGCTCTACTGCATTGCAGTTTTGCTGGGTATTATCACGAATCAGTCTCATACTGTCGGAAACCTCACCACTCTTTTCTTTAATAATTTCTGCTGTTTCGTCAATAGCATGAATCTGCGTTGCCAGCTCCTCATTAGATGAAGTTATTAAAGTAGATGACTCATTTGCTTTCTGAATGCTACTCATACCATTTTGTGTAAGTATCGCATTCTGTTCCATTGCAATCACTGCACTCTCCGTATTATCTACCACTTCATGTACGATGGCACCAATACTTTCCACCGCGGTCTTAGTCTGCTCCGCAAGCTTTTGTATCTCTTCCGCTACCACTGCAAATCCCTTACCATGCTCTCCGGCTCTTGCTGCTTCTATAGAAGCATTCAGCGCCAGGATATTCGTGCGGTTAGAAATACTCGTAATCGTCTGCACAATACCGATAATCTCCTTGGACTGCTCACCAAGACTGCTGACAATCAGCTTGCACTCATTGGTACTTGCATGAATCTGCTCCATATTGGCAGTAGCTTCATCCATTCGATTCTGATTTTCCCGGGTGTTTTCCCCAATTTGATCTGTCAAAATGGCAGTCTTATGGTTCATAGTGCTAAGACCTTCCAATTCCTCCGAAATATCACTGATACGAAGCTCTGCATTTTCTACTGCCGTAGCGTTATCCATGGATCCGGTCAACAAGGTTTCGGACTCCTTGGCAATTCTCTGGTTCGCACGCAGCGAATTCTGGGCAATCTCCGCCAGCTCCGTTACCATATCCAAAAGAGATTTCGAAGACTTTGCTGCATTGTCCTTCATCTTGGTCATTCGCTCCAGCATTTCCTTCTGCTCTTCTGCTCCCATAAGATTGGAAAGCATGGATGCCGTTCTACCACAAAGCATGGTGAAAATTGCTGCTACCGCAATAACAATCAACGCTCTGGGCATCACACCGAAAATGATAACACCATAAAGCTCTGTAAAGTTATCATCCTGTAATGTCTGCAATTCAAAAGCCAGAATCTGTCCTACGGATACCCCTGTTACCGTAAGAGCCGTCGCCACAATATTCAGCTTCTTAGAAAAGTAAAGACTGGCGATGGCGATGGGATATACATATATGGCAACCACATGAAAGGTCAGTGTAATACTAAGAAGTGTTACAAAGATGGACGCACATATGATATTAATATACTTAATAAAACTGCCCTCTTTCTTTAAAAGATTAACTATAAGAGTTGGCAGAAGCAGCGTCATACTACCCCCTAAATAAGCAATAGTCATAATATTTTGCTCCACCACAAATATACCTACTACGTTTAGAATATAAATCAATGTAAATATCACAAAGGTAACTCTCATGACCTTGGCAACGATTACATTTGCCTCTTTTTCATTTTTCTTAAGTAATTCCATATGTATTCTCCTTTATTCTTATTTGCTGAGCTCTGCGTGAACCCTTTCTACTTTATCCCTGATATCCAGAAAAATCTCCGTTAGTACCGGATCAAAATCCTGTCCACTTCCCTCAAAAATAATATCAAAGCACTTATCCAAAGGCATTGCCTCCCGATAACACCGCTTTTCCGATAAAGCATCAAACACATCGGCGATTGCCATGATTCTGGCTGCCAGTGGGATTTCCCTTCTCTTTAATCCCTCCGGATAGCCCTTTCCGTTCCATTTCTCATGATGATACCTTGCTACCTGATAAGCCATCTTGGTATAAGCCTCATCCCCCAGATGCCCGAAGGTCTCTTCAATAATTCTTCCGCCACTAACTGCATGAGTTTTAATTACCTCAAACTCCTCTGCAGTAAGCTTTCCCGGCTTTTGCAAAATCACATCCGGTATGGCGATTTTACCTATATCATGCATGGGTGCTGCCATACATAGATTCTTTATATACTCCTCTGTCAAAACCGCCTCATAGCCTCCGCGCCGAAGCAGTTCTTCCGCAAGCAGTTTCACATACATGGTGGTTCGCTTAATATGTCCCCCGGTGCTACCATCCTTATTCTCTACTAAAGTAGCAAACCCCATTACCATTTCCTTATGATACTGGGATAATTCCTCCGCAGACTTTGTCAGCTTTGACAGAAGTGCCACTGTTCTGGAGCAAAGCATGGTAAATATAATCGCTACCGCAATCAGTACCATCGCCCGTGGGATGATTCCCCATACAACAGTCTTATATAAAGTTTCAAAATTATCATCCTTCAAGGTTGGTAGATAAAAAGCAAGCAATTGTCCTGCTGAGGTTCCCACCACGGTAAGTGAAGTTGCAAAAATATTCAGCTTCTTTGAAAAATACAGGCTGGCTATAGCAATGGGATACACATAGACCACCACCACATGATAAGTGAGCGTAATGCTAATCAGCATCACAAATAAAACACTACTACATACATTCACATACTTTATATATTTATTTTCCACCTTAAACAGATAGGTAAGAATCATCGGTAACAATAATAAAACACTACTGCACGTATATACCGGAATCATGATACCATCTTTAATAACAAACACACCCAGCACATTCAACAAATACACCATTGTAAAAATGCAAAATGTGGTACCCATCACCTTTGCTACAGTCTTGTTCGCCTGTTTTTCATTTTCCAATAAAATGGGATTTTCTCGCAAATAAATCACCTCTTTATGCTATTCTCAATATCTTTCGCCTTCAACACAGAGCTGCTTTCCTAACTATGGAAACTCTCTGATTCTTCACATCAATCAGAGTCTCTTTTTTGCACTTGGGGCAAAAAAGAGGGAAATTTTTCAGTTCTGTCTCTTTACGAATCTGTATCCTTGTTTTTCCATTACATATCGGACATAGAATCCACTCGTTATTCTCCATTGTCTTCCCCCTTCTAGTCTATATATCCTATTATAGTTATCAAAACGTATTTTTTCATTTATAATCATCATGTTTCCATTGTATAATTTGAGATTTCATGACATAATTTCTTTTATAAAGGAGGACGAAGCATGCCTACACCAATACCACAGGGACAGCAAATCATTGTCACCCATATTCGTTTTGACAAGCCCTATCATATGGATTCCCTGCAAATGGCAACAGACCATTACAACATCGGAATCACTCTCAGGGGACATCGCCGAACCATTACTCCCCTCTATACCTACTCCTATCAGGCGGGAGATGTAGCACTGCTGCCACCATACGTCCTTCATCGTACCTTAGCAGAATATAACGAGCCCTACGAACGTATCATGGTTAAATTTTCCCCCGAATATGTAGAACCTTTTATCCGTCAAGTAGGACAACCTGTATTTAACCGATTATATGAAACCTATGTTTATCACTTTTCTAAAGCAACACAAGAAAAGCTGAAAACCATGTTCTTCGATATCTATGAAGAATACCAAAAGGACACTCCCTACAAAGAATTTATCATGCAGGGAATGCTTTTTCGTATCTTTACTACGGTTCTTGAAGAACACATCTCTGAAGAAATGACATTGCATCCACAGCAGCTTTCTCCTGCAATTTTGGGTGCCATTATATACATGGAAGACCACTATAAAGAACAGCCTTCCATGGAAAAAGTTGCCGAATACGCCGGTTTTTCCGCCGGATATTTTTCAAGACTTTTTCACGCTCAGCTTGGCATGACATACAGTACCTATCTAAACAATATCCAGCTTCGCCATGTGCAGATTCTGCTATCCACTACCAACAAATCTGTCATGGAAATTGCACAGGAAACAGGGTATTGTCATGGGGAATATCTTTCCGCCATGTTTAAGAAAAAAACAGGTCTGACACCCAGTCAGTACCGCAAGCAATGTCTGCTTAGAAAGGATACTGTGTATCTTCCGCAAAATACAGAAACGCAGAGTCCATAAACTGTAACATCTACAGTTTTATAGGCTCTGCGTCTTAGCGTCTGGCTCTGTTTTATAATCTATTCTGAGACTTTCGTCTCTTTTACCATTTTCTTTAAAGCTATAAATTGATATTGTCAATATTATGAAAATTCAAATTATCCAAACAACTGCTTTGCTGCCTGTTCTAATGCCTGGCGTTCTTCTGTATTATCATAAGCAGTTTGCTTATCATCAATTCCACTAACAACATTGATGGAAAACAAGCCATCTCTATTACAATAGAAAAAAATCTTCTTTACACCATTTATCTTTATTCTTGCTTCCGCATTTCCTTCCGGATAAA
>JAFUKH010000069.1 GCA_017467845.1 Lachnospiraceae bacterium
CGGTAGTTTGACAGTTGAATAAAAGAAAAATCCTCGCAGGCATTGAAAAGCCTGTATTTTTTTGTCAAATTTTTCTTATTTTTATGTGGCTATTTGTGAGTATTTGTGTTATAATGAGGTATGGAGGTATTTCATTATGAAACTTACTTGTGCTGGTACAAAAAAATCACCTACCTATTATGTTCAGAAATCTGTTCGCATTGGCAATAAAACAACCACCAAAACAGTTGAACGCCTAGGCAGTATCGAAGAAATAAAAGCCCGTTGTGGAGATGCTGATCCAATTGAATGGGCAAAGGAATACACAAAAAAACTTACTCTTGCCGAAAAAGAATCAAAACAAGGTATCTTGCTTAAGTACTCAGCATCCCAACTCATAGACAAGAATGTCCGCCGTTCCTGTAATGCCGGTTATCTCTTCCTTCAGGATATATACTATTCTCTGGGGATTGATAAGATATGTGACAAAATCGCTGAGAAATATAAATTTGAGTATGACCTAAACGATATACTCTCAATGCTTGTTTATTCCAGAATCATAACTCCCTGTTCAAAACGTGCTTCTCTTTTGGATGCACAGGATTTTCTTGAACAGCCTAAATGCAAACTTCATCAGATATACAGAGCTCTTGAAGTGATTGCAAAAGAGAATGATTTTTTTCAATCCGAACTTTATAAAAATTCCCAGTCTGTTGTAGAACGCAAAAAAGAAGTTCTCTACTATGACTGCACCAACTATTACTTCGAGATCGAGGAAGAGGATGATTTTAGAAAATACGGTGTGTCCAAGGAACACCGTCCCAATCCGATTGTCCAGATGGGACTGTTTATGGATGCCGATGGCATACCTCTCTCATTTTCTCTTTTCAACGGTAATGAAAATGAGCAGCCCTCCATGTCTCCTCTGGAGCAGAAAATACTGAAAGACTTTGGTACTTCCGACTTTATCGTTTGTACCGATGCCGGACTTTCTTCTACTGCAAATAGAAAGTTCAACAGCATTCAGGGCAGAGGTTTTGTTACTACTCAATCCATAAAGAAACTCAAAGGGTTTCTGCAGGATTTTTGTCTTGACGAGGATGGCTGGCATCTGCCTGGTGATAAGGACACTTACAAACTCAGTGAACTTGATGAGGATGCCGATTTTGACAAGACATTCTATAAAGACAGATGGATAAATGAAGACGGTCTTGAGCAACACCTGATTGTGACCTACTCCATCAAATACCGCAATTATCAGCGTCTTATCAGAGAAAGGCAGATTGAAAGGGCAAAGAAATACGTTGAATCTCCAGCTGATCTTAACAGAAAAAAAGCCAATGATCCTAAACGTTTTGTCGAACAGGACCACTGCACTTCTGATGGGGAAGTTGCTGCAAAAACAATAACCTCGCTTAATCAAAACCAGATAGACGAAGAATCCAAATATGATGGTCTGTATGCTGTCTGTACAAATCTTGATTACAATGTTTCTGACATCATAAAAATCAACCAGAAACGTTGGGAAATCGAAGAATGTTTCAGAATTCTGAAGACTGAATTTAAAGCTCGTCCTATTTACTTATCAAGAAAAGACCGAATAACAGCTCACTTTACCACATGTTTTACTGCCCTCATTATCTACAGGATTCTTGAAAAGAAAATGGACAATCAATACACCTGTGAAGAACTTATAAACACTATCCGCTCCATGGATATGATGATTGCTTCCGGTGAAGGTTACATTCCTACTTACACACGGACTGATATAACAGACGACTTACACGCAGCATTTGGTTTTAGAACTGATTATCAGATAATCTCACAGAAAAATATGAGAAAAATTTTAAATCAGACAAAGAAAAAGCAAAAATAGCTACATTCTTTTTAATTTAGAAAACCTCACAAACGGCGTATTTATGCCGGTTGTGAGGTTTTTATCTTTTTGCAACTGTCAAAGACAGGTTTTTCCACATTTTTTGAATAATTTCCACAATTAATTTCATTTTTGCCTTTTCTTGACACCAATAGTACATAAGTACTATAATATTTGCAATACAGCAACAAAGGAGATGTTCTAATATGAAAAGAAAAATAGCAGGGCTACTTGTAACAGCAATGGCGCTTTCTACATTAAGTGGCTGTGGCGGCGAAAGCAACAACAATAACACAAACACCGATACACCGGCTGAGAGTGTAGCCGCAGATATTCCGGTGTCTGAGAATTTGGATACCGATGTTTCTGTTACAGAGAGTAAAGAATCTATAGCGGAAGCACTTGTTGAAGAAAAAACCGAAGAACCAGACAATCAGATTAAACTTAAAGCACGCAAGGATAAAGAGGAACGCTCCGTTGTAATTACCTTTGATTCCGATAAGATAGAGCTTTCTGAAGAAGATTCCGGTTCCTCCTACGGTGCTGATTTTAATTTAATCGGAGATTACGACTCCATTTTTGAGTTCACCTGTGAAACTCTTTCCGTACAAGAGTTGTACGATGAAACCATGGATGGTTACCGCGGCGAAGACTGGAGCGTAACGGAAATGCGAGATGGAACAATAGCAGATTATCCCGCAAAATTCTTCGAAGTATTAAATAATGGTGAAGTAAAGGATTACTACTTTATCATGGAGATAGATAACGGCATCAGCATTTATAACGGAAGAAGCAATGGATATGATGGTGAAGCCCCCTTTGAAGAGATGCTTTCCTATGTATTTTCCGACATAGAGATCGGTGACGGTAGTAAATACCGTCCTGCACTTCCTTATACAACGAATAACGAGAATGGTATCTTTACCATTCAGTTCGATTCCGGAGAAGAATTCGCCTTCGATTATGATGAAACAGTAATGGAACTAAATGCTTCCCGTTCTGTAGTATATTTTGATTTCTTCAACGAGGAAGATGCTGACAAATACTATTTCGAAGGCTACATCTCCACTCGCTATGCTTCTGCGGAAGACTATATCAATGCAGAGATTGCAGCTTACCATTGGGATGGCAACATTCCTTTTAGTCAAATATCCATTCATGGTGTTGATATGTACATAGCATACAATTCTGACTATGCAGAGGGAATTTTCTATATCCCCGTAACAGGTGAATATGCTATCCGTGGTAAATACACTTCCTACTCCGAAACTCCTGTTAGTCTGCAGAACGCATTTGCTTTTGTAGCAGGTGAAGAAATCGAAATGGCACAGACCGGAACTTCCCAAGGTTCTTCCTCTTCCGGCGTAGATTATGGTTACGTTGCTCCTACCGCACTAGGCGATGACTTAACCTCCTTAACCTACTCATTGGACGGAGTTGTATACCAGTTCCCGACCCCTGCCAAAGAATTCACCAACAATGGTTGGAAAATACCGGATGTTTATACAAACCAATACTCTGAAATTCCTGCCGGCGAAGATGTACAGGTTGCTTTGGAAAACGACAATGGCTCTGTCATCTACAACGTAGTTATAAAGAATTACCAGGATTACGCAATTGCTTTAGAAGATGGCATTGTGCTCATCATGCTCATCGCGGATGATTCTAATGTGGAGCTCCTTCTCCCCGAAGGTCTATCCCTGGATTCCTCTTTAGCAGAGGTGGAAGCTGTAAGTGATACCGGCGTAGCCATCAATGGAGACCACCATACCTATGCATGGTTTAATGATGGCTCCGGAGCTCATGTTGCATCTTACTCTCTCCCGGATACCGGAGTAGAGTATTTTGAATTCTTTTGTTACTAATATCGCCTTATACAAAAAGGTGTTTCTCACGCAGAGAAACACCTTTTTCATATTTACCGATATGTCTTTGAATCCTTTTCATTTACATCATAGTAATCCGTGAACACAGCAAGATATAACTTATGTCCCGCCTGTTCCTTAAGGAAAAACAGCTTTAAGTGAATCCATAAAGTAGTTCCGTCTATCTTTACAAAATACCCTTCATAACGGGCACCCTTTGCGGTATTCCGTGTGGCCTCTTCAAAGGTCTCCATAACCTTCTGCTTATCATCCTTACAAATATTATCCCAGAACCGACGCTTGCACTCTTTCGAAAGCTCTCCGCCCGCACCGGCCATCTCATAGTAAAGCTCATTCACTCTGGTGATGCGGATTTCATCTCCATAAACCTCATAAAAAGCAATGGGGCCTAAGATATTATTTACCAGCGTATCATTGAAAAGCTCCGGATTTGCAAGCTCGTTTACTCTCAGCTGCTCCACATGGCGATTACGAATTCCCCGATGATCCACCCTTCTTTCATCGGAAATCAGCTTCTCGAAATCTTCCTTGGTCATAGGCTTATAGTAATAATACCCCTGAGCATAACGCACACCCATAGCCTTCAGATATTCTTCCTGGGTATGATTCTCTACACCTTCTACCACCACCGGCACTTCCATAGTGCTTGACATATTTACCACAGATTCTAAGATACCGATACCCTTCTTGGAATCCCGCTCGGACATATTAAGGAACTTCATATCCAACTTCAGTACATCCACAATGGCATTTCGTAACATATTTAAGGATGAGTAACCGCTTCCGAAATCATCCATTAAGACCGTATACCCCGCCTCATGAAGGCGATCAATGGTTCCGATAATCTTCTCTACCTGTTCCGTATAAACGCTCTCCGTAATCTCGACCTTTAAATACTCCTTCTCCAGAGAATACTTTTTCAAAAGTTCATCCAAAATCTTCGGCACATCCATGGAAAGGATATCCATTCGTGAAACATTGATAGATATAGGAACCGGAGTAATCTGCTTATCCAGCCACCCCCGGATGGTCTTACACACTTCTTCCCAGATATAACGGTCCACCTGCCCAATCAGGCCGTTTTTCTCCAGAATCGGAATAAAGGCTGACGGCGAAACCAAACCACGGCTGGGATGATTCCAGCGTACCAAAGCCTCCGCACCTACCACACAGCCACTGGAAATACGGCACTTAGGCTGCAGATAAAAGGTAAACTGATGAAGTCGTAGCCCCTCCTTTACCTTGGAGATAACCTGAAGTTCCTCCTCTACCCTGCATGTCATACCGGCATCATACACCATGACACGCTTCTCATAATTACCATATACATAGAAGGTTGCTTCGATTGCATTATCATACATGGTAATTGCAGGAATATCATTTCCCGCAATTACATAAACACCGATTGCCGGTAAAAAAGCTACCGAATCCGCTTTTTTAAGTGCTATGGCACTGAGATTATCAGAAATACTGTTAATCACATCCATATCATAGGGCATGCAGAGCGCAAAGTTATCTCCGCCGAAATACCCTGCATAACCATCATACTTCAGCTCCATGGAAGTAAGATAATCCGCCAGTTCCTGCAAATATTCATCCCCCGCAGGCATCCCGAACCATTTGTTAAAAAACTTAAAATATTCGATATCAACTGCAAGAATACAATACTTTTTCTCTTTGTCTGCCGCTATGGCTTCCACATAATCCAGAAAGCTTTTGCGGTTATGAACACCAAACGAAAAATTTCGCTCTATCATACTTAGTTATTTCTCCATTGCCTTTTTATGCATTTCCTCTGTTGCAAAAGATATCTTGGTAATGGCATCTCTTTTGCTAAGGTAACACCAGAAGCTATCATCAGGAATGGAGATATCCACACAATCTCCTCTTCCCAGATAGTCATATTCAATATGCATGCTCTCCAGATTTCGAGCACTTCTCACCAGTGTATATTCTTCACCGTAATAATTACAGATAATTTTGGTCTCCGTAGGAGTCTGAATAAACGTCCCCATCCCCTGCTGATAAAACTTAAGGGAATTGGGCAACGTCTCCACACGAACCTTATCTTCAAAATAATAGGTACCATCCTGAATTTCCTTGCGAACGCATTCCCGCTCCCAATTACTCCAATCTGGAATATGCGCAAACTCTGTTTCTCCCTGTTCTGCATGAAGTTGTCCGTACTCATCCATACGCCAGTTCTTGCCACAATGCTTACACCACAGCCTGTCACCTGCTGAATCCGTCTCAGATTCTGTCATGCAGGCAGGACATTTATAAAGAAGTCTGTGAAGGCCGTCTGCACGTCCCGGGTGGTCGATTTTAATCCTGTTTTCCAGCTGCCATCTATAATCGTCATACTGAAAACTTTCCCGCAGGCGCCTATTAATCTCTTCCGGAGAAAGGCTTGCAGCCTCCTCTTTATCCAGAAGCTTAATCATCTCTGCTTCCACATAGGTCTTCTTATTCTTCTTATTCCACTGAGGACAGGTCACAAAATTACCATGTATACAGATTACCACAACCGGAACCTTTAGCAAATGTATCATTTTACCTACGGACTCCGGGATGTAGGAGGTACAACCATCCAAAGAATACCGTGCTTCCGGGAAAAGTGCAAAGTTGTTACCCAGTTTTTCCATGCAATACTTAATGTTTTTTATTAAGTGCAAATCGGAAATAAACTTTCTGGTTCCAAGCACTCCCAAGGAACGCATCAGCACCTCTGTATATGTATTAAAGCCCTCCAATGTCATTACATTGTTGGCAGTACCCGGTTCCACAGCGGTTGCCATAATGTTAAAATCTACCATGGAAGAATGGGTAAGAAGCAGCAGATAAGGCCCCTCCAGTCCCTCCATATTTTTCTTACGAAGTACAAATCCGCGCTTCTTTAAATCCGGCTCACAGATAATCTTTCGAGCCACATAGAAAAGAAAACATGGTTTGTGTGGCTTCTTAGCAAAATCAAATCTCTTAATCTTGTCTTTTTTCATGCAATTTATTCCTTACAAAAGAATCTTTTCTACAGTTTATTCTATTTTCAATCTCAAAGCAATAGAATGCCACATTTTTCCAAAAATTTCTCACATTTACAACCGCACAATTCCTTGCTATACTGTCAATAATTATAGGAAAAGGGAACTATTTATAATGGATATATTCATCGAACACAACGATATCATCATTTTTATTATGGAAATCATAGGAACCATCGCATTTGCATCCTCAGGCGCACTCACGGCCTTTAAGCAGGACATGGATATCTTCGGAGTGAATGTTCTGGCAGTAATTACCTCTGTTGGTGGCGGTATTATCCGTGACCTGATTATCGGTAATACCCCTCCGGTCACCTTCCAGAAACCAATATACGCCATTGTTGCCATGATTACCTGCAACCTGTTATTCCTCGCATTTTACTTTAACGGTAGCCTTCTGGGAAATAAATTCATGATTACATACGAAAGAATCATGCTTATCCTGGACGCTGTGGGTTTGGGGATTTTCACGGTAGTGGGGGTCAGTGCAGGAATGAACACCCACCACGGAAATAATCTTTTCCTCGTTGTCTTCTTAGGAGTAATCACCGGTGTGGGTGGCGGCGTTATCCGTGATATGCTGGCAATACAGAAGCCATATATCCTGGTACGGCATGTCTATGCCTGTGCCTCCATCCTCGGAGCGGTTATCTGTGCCTTTTTGTGGACGGCAGGTGAAATTTTATCCATGTTTACAGGTGCCATAGTTGTACTGGTTATCCGCCTTATGGCCATGACCTTCAAATGGAATCTGCCAAAGCTCCGCACCAGCAGCCTGAAGCGTTAATAGAAATCCTTATATTTGCCCGGGGAAACACCAAAGGTCTTTTTGAAATTCCGAAGAAATGAGGAATAATCGGAAAAGCCCACCGTTTCACACACCCGGGCGATACCATACCCTTTTTTCAATTCCTCTGCTGCCTTAATCAATCTTTTATTATTTACAAAAGTATGTGCCGTCACTCCGGTCAATTCTTTAAATTTCCGCAAAAAATGGTACTTACTCATATGGGCGCACTCTGCCAATTCTTCCACCGAAATACTTTCCCCGATATGCTCATCAATGTAGCGGCTAATCAGCTCTACCATAGGGTCTGACAAGGATTCCTCTTCTGAAAAAAGATACTCCTTTTTTCCGCAGAGCATATTTAAATACACAAAAAACTGTGTCAAAAAAGCTCTGTCCAAGACCTCCTTTGCCCCTTTCTTTGGAACATCCGGAATCTCGTCCATGGCAAGCTTTATAAGAAAGCCGCGAAGCATCTCCTCATAATATATAGGAAAATGAAAGGCGCAACTGGTTGCATGAGCATGCCTAAAGCACCCCGTTAAATCCAATGCTCCATCAGAAAGCTTATCCAGCATCTCCTTTGCCACCCACAGAATAATCCGCTTGGAATTCTCATGCTTTGCTTCCACATAGTTATACTTGTGCATAATATTGGAATCAATCAACAGAAAGTCGCCTTTTTTCAAATTATAAATCTGATTTTCCACCATGGAAGAATATTCTCCCTCCAAAACGTAAATAATTTCATAAAAGCTATGATAATGGAATGTGGTTGCACCGGTGGGCGCTCCTACCTTTTCATACACCTCGTAATTATCGTTGAGCAGATATTGACGCTCATCCGACGCCTCTAATTGCCTGATTTTTGCCTGCTTCATGCGCACTTTCCTCCATAATCAAAGTATATAGCAATTTTTGCATGTTTTAAAGCAATATTTTACGTTTTAGAGCAGAAATTATTGCGATATACTACGGTCATAGTGATAAATTAGTACATTCGTCACAGATGCAAAAGTATCTGCGGACGCACCTTAAGGAGGTATTGGGAAATGCAGATGACATTAAGATGGTATGGAAGTAAGTACGACACTGTTACGTTAAAGCAGATCAGACAGATTCCGGGCGTTACCGGTGTAATTTCTACATTATATGGTACTCAGCCGGGTGAAGTATGGGAGATGGAAGACATCTTAGCACTGAAGAAAGAAATCGAAGATGCAGGTCTTGAGCTTGCAGGTATCGAAAGCGTAAATATTCACGATGCAATCAAGGTTGGTACTCCTGACCGCGATATGTACATCGACAATTATATCACCACCTTAGAGCGACTTGGACAGGCAGGCATACACATGGTATGCTACAACTTCATGCCTGTATTCGACTGGACCAGAACCGAGCTTGCACGTATGCGTCCGGATGGCTCCACCGTTCTGGCTTATACTCAGGAAGCTGTTGACGCTATTGATCCTGAGAAGATGTTTGAATCCATCGCAGGCGATATGAACGGCACCGTTATGCCGGGCTGGGAGCCTGAACGTATGGCACGTGTAAAGGAATTATTTGAAATGTACAAGGATGTTACCGATGAGAAGCTTTTCGAGAACTTAAAGTACTTCCTTGAGAGAATCATGCCTACCTGTGATAAATACGATATCAACATGGCGATTCATCCGGACGATCCTGCATGGAGCGTATTCGGACTTCCCCGCATCATCATCAACAAAGAGAACATCCATCGCATGATGAAGATGGTAGATAACCCACACAACGGTGTAACCTTCTGCTCCGGTTCTTACGGTACCAACTTAGATAACGACCTTCCTGACATGATTCGTTCCTTAAAGGGTAGAATCCACTTTGCCCACGTTCGTAACTTAAAATTCAACTCTCCTACTGATTTCGAAGAAGCTGCACATTTATCCAGTGACGGAACCTTCGATATGTATGAGATTATGCTGGCACTTTATGAAATCGGATTTACCGGACCAATCCGCCCTGACCATGGTCGTATGATCTGGGACGAAGTTGCTATGCCGGGCTACGGCTTATATGACAGAGCTCTCGGCGCATGCTACTTGAATGGTCTCTGGGAAGCAATCGAGAAAACACACTAATCAGGGGGATTTCAAAATGGAATTAACATTAAAAGGACTTTTAGAAAATCGCTGGCAGTTTGAAGCAGCCGGATATAAGCTTCCTACCTTTGATATCGACAAGGTAACTGCAGAAACCAAAGCAAATCCTACCTGGATTCACTTCGGTGCCGGTAACATCTTCCGTGCCTTTCAGGCTAATGTGTGCCAAAACTTATTAAATGATGGTACCCTTTCTACCGGCATTATCGCTGCCGAGGGCTTCGACTACGAAATCATCGAGAAGATGTATCGTCCTCATGACAACCTTGGTATCTTAGCTACCTTAAAGGCTGATAATACCGTAGAGAAGACCATCGTTGCCAGCGTTGTGGAATCCGTTATCTTAGATAGTGAGAATGATGCAGAATACAATCGTTTAAAGGAAATTTTCCGAGCACCGTCTCTTCAGATGGCAAGCTTTACTATTACTGAAAAGGGCTACGCTATCTTAGATGGCAAGGGCGAGACTCCTGCTCCTATCGCAGCAGATTATCAAAGCGGTCCTGCAAAGCCTGTCAGCTACTTAGGAAAGGTAGTGTCCTTACTTTACACCAGATTTGAAGCAGGTAGACTTCCTATTGCTATGGTAAGTATGGACAACTGCTCTCACAACGGAGATAAGCTTGCCGCAGCAGTATACGCTTACGCCGATAAGTGGGTGGAAAACGGACTTGTTTCTGCGGACTTTGCAGCATATGTACGTGACCCTAAGCTTGTATCCTTCCCTTGGAGTATGATTGATAAAATTACCCCAAGACCTGATAAAGTTGTGGAAGAAATGCTTGGAGGCGACGGTATCGACGGCTTAGATGCCGTTATTACCAGTAAGAATACCTATGTAGCACCTTTCGTAAACGCAGAGGAATGTGAATATCTTGTTATCGAAGATCACTTCCCGAACGGTCACCCTGCACTGGAAAATGGCGGCATTATTTTCACCGATAGAGAGACCGTAGATAAGGTTGAGAAGATGAAGGTTTGTACCTGTTTAAATCCTCTTCACACCACTCTTGCAGTATACGGATGCATCCTTGGATATCAGCTCATTTCTGAGGAAATGAAGAATCCTACTTTAAAGAGACTTGTGGAAATCATCGGCTACGAAGAAGGACTTCCGGTAGTAGTCAATCCGGGCATCATCGACCCGAAACAGTTTATCGATGAAGTAACCACCAAGCGTATTCCAAATCCATTTATGCCGGATACCCCACAGCGTATTGCTACAGACACCTCCCAAAAGCTGGCAATCCGCTTCGGCGAGACCATCAAAGCTTACATGGCAAGTCCTACACTGAATGAGAAGAATCTGAAGATGATTCCTCTGGTATTCGCAGGCTGGCTCCGTTATCTCATGGCAATTGATGATAAGGGTAACAAGTTTGAACTTAGCAGCGACCCGCTTCTTAGCGTTACTACTCCTTGCGTAGAAGGATATGAATTATCCGATGCTCCTAAGGATTTATCTAAGCTGGACGAACTCCTTTCCAGAAAAGATATCTTCGGCGTAGACTTAATCGAAATCGGCATGGCAGACCTTGTAAAGCAGTACTTTACTGAGCTTACCGCCGGAATCGGAGCTGTAGAAGCTACATTGGCTAAATATGTGAAATAATAGATGTGTACTTTAAAAGGAGCCCGTTCATATGAACGCGCTCCTTTTGCATCTGTAAAATCGGGAAATATAGTTCTTACCTAC
Organism: Lachnospiraceae bacterium; assembly: GCA_017467845.1. Classification (GTDB taxonomy): domain Bacteria; phylum Bacillota; class Clostridia; order Lachnospirales; family Lachnospiraceae; genus Acetatifactor. The sequence goes on from JAFUKH010000069.1 coordinate 11,404, forward strand.
GATATCTTCTGTAACTTCTCACTATGACTTTCTACTACCACTTTTAATACATCTATGTCTTGCTTCATGCCCTCATAATCATCCACACTCTTCTGATACCTTTCAAATGTGGTAAGATAGCAAGCCTCAATATTCTGCAGTCTGGGAACAACATCGTGCTCCACCGCCATTTCCAATCGTTTCAAACGAGTATTAATCGGTTCCAGCTTTACATCAAGCTTCTCATCAAGCTTCTCATCAAGAATCTTATCCAACTTTTCCTCAAGCTTCTCATCAAGTAAATCACTCAATGCACATAAAAAGTCTTTTTCTGACATAACATCACCTCCTC
>JAFUKH010000070.1 GCA_017467845.1 Lachnospiraceae bacterium
AAGGTATCCGGTGCAAAAAGCTTGCCGCTCTCCTTCAAACCAACTACCTGCTGATAGCACTCTTTCAAATCCTGAGCTGAAATATCTTCACGATCTCCATATTTCTCTGCCATTTCCTTTAAAATGGTCTCTTTATCCTTATCCTCAAACATTCCGATAATGTCATAGGCTACCTCGTCCACTACATGAACGGAGCCGGAACAAACGTCCAGCACAATATTGTAGCCACCTAATTTATATTGATGTATCATAATACTTTCTCCTTACACAAAGAAAGCCGCCTAATCAGGCGGCATTTCAGATTTTGCAATTACTTGCGCTCCTTGGTGCTCTCACACTGCTGATTTGCGATACCACAGCTGGTCTTGCAAGCTGACTGGCAAGAAGTCTGACACTCACCGCATCCGCCATTCTTCGCACTGTCACACAGATTGCGAGTTTCGATGGTCTTAATATGTTCCATGATAGCAACCTCCAAATCAAAATTTTTCTTTTAGATGTTACCATATTGTCCCTGTAAAGTCAAGGTACTTGTCCATCTGACATAGTATATTTGTCATAATATCATAATACAAAAGACCTCTCGAATACAATCAAGAGGCCTTTCTTCCTATGCGGGTGACAGGACTTGAACCTGCACGGTCGCCCACTGGAACCTAAATCCAGCGCGTCTGCCAATTCCGCCACACCCGCGTTTTATGCTTGCCTTTACAAGCACGCTACATATTATACCCTTACGCCCTTTGATTTGTCAACATACTTTTCTTTCTGTTCAGAATATGGTACAATAGGACTATATTTCAAAAAATTGGAGGTACGCCTCATGTTATACAATTACTCTCCGGAAGCTGCGGCGCGTTTTGCAGAAGTTTTCATATATCGAGATACCGATTTTCAGAAAAGTGTTGATGGATATCTTAGTATCATCCATGATTATGCCGATGACAGTGGAGTACTATCAAAAGCATACTACTTTCTGGCGGAAGCGGTAGCCCTTCAGTCCAACTACGAGGATTGCGAAAAATACTGTCTACTCAGCATTGAGCATGGCAAAAAGTCCGGAAACAAACGCTGTCAGAACCTATCCATCATAAAACTCAGCGCATTAAAAATTGACCAGCACAATGAAGCAATGGCTGCAGAATATCTATACGAGGTTCTGGATTTAATCAAAAAGAATCAGGACGAAGACTTGTATGACATTGTCCATATGTTGTTGGGAAGCCTGTTTGAAGCTGCCGAGGATTATGAAACTGCATTGGCATACTATAAGCTGGGAATTGCCGAGCTCCTTGCCGCTGTTCCGAATGCGAAAACCTCCAGCGCTTTCGCCTATTGTTCCCGCATGCTAGCACTTTCCAATTGTTACATCAAGCTAAACCGTAAGGATGACCTACAAGAGATTTATGATGATTTAGTTGATGTACCATTTGAGACTATTACCCCGGTCTTTAAAGTTTCCTTACCATTTTTAGAAGGCTACATAGCCTATATGAATGGTGACCGCGAGAAAGCTGTTACCATTTTGCGTGAGGCCCTTATTGCATATAAGAATACCGCAGAGGTTTTTGATACCTACTTTATTCCGGAAAATATCTATCATGTATTTGAATCATATCAATTACTTGAAGATCAGAAAAACATACTGGACATGCTAAAAACTTATAGTGAGACAACTAGTGCTGATACCTGGCAATTCTTATATACCGAAACCAAGCTCCGTTATTGTAAAAAAGTATGTGATGAAAAGGGATTATTGGAAGCCTATGAAAGCTACTACACTACCCAGCAAAACTATCACAACAACTCCCGAAAGCAGAAGCAAGAATATATTAAGCTGCGCAAGCGTCTGTATGAAGAGCAGGAAGAACATCAAAAGAAGCTGGAAAGTCTAAGCAACCTATCCACCACCGATGCCCTCACCGGTTTAAACAACCGTCACGCTTTGCTGCGTCACACACCGGACGCTTTGCTGCGTGCCACCCTAGGCAAGCATACTTTCGGTGTTCTTCTAATGGATATTGATAACTATAAGCAGTATAACGATATTTATGGTCATGTACAGGGAGATACCTGTTTGCAAAAGCTGGGTGCTGCTTTTCAAGATGTTTTACAGGGACATTTTTGTGCCAGATATGGCGGTGATGAATTTATCTGCATCTTCTCCGATGTTACCTTGGATGAGATTAAAGGTATATGTACCAAGATTCATGAAGCTGTTGCAGCACTGCAACTGGAACACTCCGGTAATCAGCCACATGGCATGGTAACCGTAAGTATAGGATGCTCTGTCAGAGTTCCGGAAGCTGATGATGATTTTGTTATTTTCTTAAAGGAAGCTGACGAATGCTTGTACCGAAGCAAAGGAAAAGGTAGAAATCGAACTGAATTCAACTAAACTAAAGGCTGTGTCCGCGGACACAGCCTTTAATAATGCTTTTATTTAATTTCTGAGTGGAACTCTTGAAGAGACTTCACAGATGGGCCCGGATTCTCATGTACATAGAGAATACCTTCTGCAGAAGCCATAGCTGCTGCCATAGTGGTAACATATGGAATCTTAGCCTTGATAGCAGCCTTACGTAAGTAGCTGTCATCAGAATGACCATCCTTGTCCATAGGAGTGTTAATCATCATCTGAACTTCACCATTTGCAATCATATCACCGATATTAGGACGACCCTCGGAAAGCTTCTTAACCTTAGTAGCCTTGATACCAGCTGCAACGATGGTATCGTAAGTTCTTCCGGTAGCTACAATATTGAAGCCAACCTTTTCGAAGATTCTTGCAACATCTGCAACCTCAGCCTTATCTCTATCGTTAACAGAAATAAGAACGGTTCCCTTCTGAGGAAGCTTTGAGCCAATACCCTCCTGAGCCTTGAAGAATGCTTCACCATAAGACTTGGACATACCAAGTACTTCACCGGTAGATCTCATCTCAGGTCCTAAGATAGGATCTACTTCAGGGAACATATTGAATGGAAATGCCGCTTCCTTTACACCATAGTTAGGGATTACTCTTTCCTGCATATCTGCGATAGGTGAAGGACGACCGGTAATCTCTGCGGTAATAATCTCAGTAGCAAGAGGTACCATGCGGATATTACATACCTTTGATACAAGGGGTACGGTACGGGATGCTCTTGGATTAGCCTCAAGTACATATACCTTATCGTTCTCGATAGCATACTGCATATTCATAAGACCCTTTACGCCCATTTCTTCAGCGATTTTACGGGTATACTCTTTAATCTTCTTAACATTCTCTTCTGAAATGTGTGCAGAAGGAATGATACATGCAGAGTCACCTGAATGAACACCTGCAAGCTCAATATGCTCCATAACTGCCGGAACATAAGCTCTGGTACCATCACTGATTGCATCAGCCTCACACTCCATAGCGTGATTTAAGAATCTATCAATAAGAATAGGTCTGTCAGGGGTAACACCAACTGCTGCATTCATGTAGCCTACCATGCTCTCATCATCATATACAACTTCCATTCCACGTCCGCCGAGAACGTAAGAAGGACGAACCATTACAGGATAACCGATTCTGTTAGCAATTTCTACTGCTTCTTCTACGTTTACAGCCATACCTGATTCAGGCATAGGAATCTCAAGCTTATCCATCATAGCGCGGAATAAATCACGGTCTTCTGCAAGATCAATAACTGCAGGAGAAGTTCCCAGAATCCTTACGCCGTTCTTCTCAAGATCTGCTGCAAGATTAAGCGGGGTCTGTCCACCGAACTGTGCGATAACACCCAGTGGCTGCTCCTTCTTGTAGATGCTGAGTACATCCTCTAAGGTAAGAGGCTCGAAGTATAACTTATCAGAGGTATCGTAGTCAGTAGATACGGTCTCCGGATTACAGTTAACGATAATGGTTTCAAAGCCAAGCTTCTTAAGTGCCATTGCCGCATGTACACAACAATAGTCGAACTCGATACCCTGTCCGATACGATTAGGACCGCCACCAAGAATCATAATCTTCTTGGAATCCCCGTTTACAGGATTCTTATCCTCTGCATTATAGGTTGAATAGTAGTAAGCATTGTTCTCGGTACCACTTACGTGTACACCTTCCCACGCTTCTTCTACACCGATTTCGATACGACGATTTCTGATATCAGCCTCAGGAATCTCTAAAATCTGGCTTAAGTACTTATCTGAGAAGCCATCCTTCTTAGCCTTGGTAAGTGCTTCATCGGAAGGCATAACACCCTTATTTGCTGCAAGAGCCTCTTCTTCTTCAACAAGCTCTTTCATCTGCTCGATGAAGTATGCCTTAACCTTGGTAATATTGAAGATTTCATCTACGGTTGCACCCTTACGAAGAGCTTCATACATGATGAAATGACGTTCACTGGAAGGAGTACCCAGCATTGCAAGAAGCTCCTTCTTTGACAAGGTATCAAAATTCTTCGCATGTCCAAGACCATAACGTCCAATCTCTAATGAACGGATAGCCTTCTGGAATGCTTCCTTGTAATTCTTACCGATACTCATAACTTCACCTACGGCTCTCATCTGAGTACCAAGTTTATCTTCTACGCCTTTAAACTTTTCAAATGCCCAACGAGCGAACTTAATTACAACATAATCTCCGTCCGGAACGTACTTATCAAGAGTACCATACTTTCCGCAAGGAATATCTTTTAAGGTAAGGCCTGCTGCAAGCATTGCTGATACAAGTGCAATCGGGAATCCGGTTGCCTTAGATGCAAGTGCAGAGGATCTTGAGGTTCTAGGATTAATTTCAATAACGATAATTCTGTCAGATACAGGATCGTGTGCAAACTGAACGTTTGTACCACCGATAACTTCTACAGACTCTACAATCTTATGAGCCTGCTCTTCCAATCTCTTCTGGCATTCCTTAGAGATGGTAAGCATAGGAGCCGCACAGAAGGAGTCACCGGTATGAACACCGAGAGGATCGATGTTTTCAATCATACATACAGTGATGATATTGTTGTCCGCATCACGAACAACCTCAACTTCCAGCTCTTCCCAGCCGAGAATTGATTCTTCGACCAGGACCTGTCCAACAAGACTGGCCTGAAGACCTCTTGAACAAACAGTAGTTAACTCTTCTTTATTATATACGAGACCACCACCGGCACCGCCCATGGTGTATGCAGGACGAAGTACAACAGGATATCCGAGCTTGTCAGCAATAGCAAGTGCTTCCTCTACACTGTAGGCAACTTCACTTCTTGCCATCTCGATACCAAGTGCATCCATAGCTTTCTTAAATTCGATACGGTCCTCACCACGCTCAATAGCGTCTACCTGAACACCGATAACCTGAACATTATACTTGTCCAAAACCCCTGCCTTAGCAAGCTCTGAACATAGATTTAATCCTGACTGTCCGCCAAGGTTTGGCAGAAGTGCGTCCGGACGTTCTTTTGCAATAATCTGCTCCAAACGCTTAACGTTTAAGGGCTCGATGTAGGTTACATCAGCTGTTTCCGGGTCAGTCATAATTGTTGCAGGATTTGAATTTACAAGTACGATTTCATATCCCAACTTACGAAGCGCTGTACACGCCTGAGTTCCGGAATAGTCGAACTCGCACGCCTGACCGATAATAATAGGGCCAGATCCGATAATCAAGACTTTGTGAATATCTGTTCTTTTTGGCATTTATATCGTCCTCCTCGAAATTTTTCCATCCTTACTATTATATATAAAAATGAAATCTGCGCAAGACATTTCTACAAAAAAAATTGATTTTTTTGTAAGCGCTCACACTAGAAATTCTACAACATTACCGAGGAGATTTCAATTTATTCTTGCAGAATCCCCAAAATCATTTTCGACAAAATTTGTCAAGTGAGTCTTTATCCGATAATACCCAAGCCCTCTAATAATATTTTTGCTCCCATGATAACCAGTACCAGACCGCCTGCCAGCTCTGCCTTGGATTTGTATTTCACTCCAAAAATACTTCCTACTTTCACGCCGATTCCGGATAAGATAAAGGTTATTACAGCAATGAAGGTTACCGCCCAGCCAATCTGCACCTGCATAAATGCAAAGGAAACGCCTACCGCCAAAGCATCAATACTGGTCGCCACAGCAAGTAAAAACATAGATTTCACGCTCATAGACGCATCTACGTCCTCATCCTCTTTACTAAAGGATTCCTTAATCATATTTCCGCCGATGCAAAGTAATAAGATAAACGCAACCCAATGAGAAACTGAGGTGATAAAATCTGCAAAAAAACTACCAAAAAAGTAACCGATTGCAGGCATCAGTCCCTGAAAGCCTCCAAACCATAGTCCGGCAATACACATATGCTTTCCATTAATTTTTCCAAGGGATAATCCCTTACAGACGGACACGGCAAACGCATCCATAGACAGTCCTACCGCAATCAAAAAAAGCTCAACAAGACCCATCTTCTTTTCCTCCTACCATTTGTAATTTGTGAGTGTGTTGTGTGTTAAAAGTCATAAGGATATCGCTGCAATTCGCTCTACGAATCGCGGCGATGATTAGCGGTCGTTGCCATAACAAAAAGACCCACGACCGGCACAAATATACCGGTCATGAGTCTCACCATTTAAAGTAATACCGGGTGCCATCGCACCAGTCTGTCGATAATACTATACGCAAGGCGTACTGATTACTCCCTCTTGACTTTCTGCAATTATATCATATGAAGAAATTTTGTCAATAGGCATTCTGATTCCAATTATCCCATACTTCTTGAAAAACCGGCCTTTTTTTGCTACACTTTACTTGGTACCGAAGTAATAGCCGTACATATAAGGGGAATTAATGAAAAATTTAAAAAAGATGATTAGCCACTATCTGTGGTTTACTACCATATCAATAGTTATCGTAATCCTTCTGATAGCTTCTGTCGCCCAGTTCTTAAATGAACAGGAAAAGGCGCGTGACTCGGCGTATTCTGCTTTTATTCAGATTGAGCAATTATTGAATGCGAACCAAAACGATCTGGTGGAAGTAACACAAGCTTACAGGGAGACCTGTTTGCACAATGCAGAGACCATCGCTTATATCATCGAAAGTAAGCCTGAGGTTTTAAATAGTACCAGAGAACTCATAAAAATTGCGGAATTCATTGAGGTGGATGAAATCCATGTTTTTGATAATACCGGACGAATCTTCACCGGAACACATCCAAAATACTATGACTTGACCATGGATTCCGGAGAACAAATTGGTTTCTTCAAGCCTCTGCTGGAGGATAAATCCTTAAAACTGTGCCAGGACATCACCCCCAATACTGCAGAAGCCAAACTGATGCAATACTCCGCTCTGTGGAGTACAAACGGTGAATATATCGTACAAGTGGGTATGGAGCCGGTAAATGTAATGCGTGTTACAGAAAAAAACGAACTTTCCTATATTTTCTCCGGTCTACGGGTCAATATCGGCGTTGATTTCTATGCCATTGACGAGGTAACCGGCGAAATTGTAGGTGCCACCAATTCTGACGACTTAGGAAAACAGCTTACCGAAATCGGTCTTAACATGGGGCCCCTGTTAAAGGATACGGATGGCTTCCATGCAAAGGTAAACGGAGTCCAATCCTTCTGCATTTTTAAGGAATATGGAGATACATTGATTGGAAGAGTCATCTCCAATGATATCCTATATGAGCAAATTCCTTCCAATATGATTGGACTTATCTTCTGCTTTACCCTTGTAGCATTCATACAGGTCTTTGCGGTCTCCAAATATATGAACCGATATGTGGTTGATGGCATCAGTGATGTAAATGAGAAACTCCGTTCCATTACCGCCGGTAATCTGGATGAACATGTGGACGTACGCAACAGTTTGGAATTCGTAGAGCTCAGCGAGCATATCAATGATATGATTAAAAGCCTTATGGACAATAACAGAAAAATGTCCTACGTCCTCAGCAAGACCAACATGTATATGGGCGTCTACGAATATAATGAACACATGAAAACAGTTTGTTATACAGAGTATATTCCCCGCATTCTCCGGCTCGAGAAGTCCAAGGTAGATTATCTGGCGTCAGACTATGCGCTCTTTAAGGAATATATTGAAAAACTTCAAACCAGACCTGTCCCCGGCGAAGAAGGCATTTTTATGCTGGAGGATGACGCAGAGGGATATGTAAGATTGGAAGAGATTCACGAGAACAATGCCATTTTCGGTGTCTTAATCGATATGTCTGAGGAAATGGGTAAGCGAAAGAAGATTGAGTCAGAAAGAGACTTAGACTCCCTGACCGGTCTCTATAACAGACGCGGTATTGACCGGACGTTGGAGGCCATGTTTAAGGATACGCACTCTCTGGAATATGGTGCGCTGGTTATGATGGATGCTGACGGTCTGAAGGAAATTAATGATAAATATGGACATGAAAAAGGCGATATCTACCTTAAAGAAATCGCAGACATGATTAATTCTCTGGGCTTTGACCACTATGTATGCGCAAGGCAAGGCGGTGATGAATTTGTCCTTTTCCTGTACAACTTTGAATCAGAAGAACTGCTTCTCCAGTCCCTGGAAAAGCTACATTACATGCAGCAGCACAGCACTGCTAAGCTGGACGAACAATTGGTTGTCCCCCTTAAATTCTCCTACGGTTATACCCTGATTCAGGGCAGACGTGACTATCTGGATATGCTGAAAGAAGCTGATGATAAAATGTATGAGAATAAACGCCAGCGGAAACTGGCTCGGGTGTAATATTACTACAAGGGTGTAAAGTCTTTCTAAATGCGACTTACACCCTTGTGTACTTTGAAACAGTTTCTCACTATCCCAAAATGAATTTCTTAATCTTCTTCTCCTCTGCCTCCGGATTCAGCTCCAGAATACGCTTACGAATACTCTCGTAGGCTTCTTCCTGGGAAATATCCACCTCTAAATCATTTCCCCAGAACTCCTCTACTGTACAGAATACGGTGCTGTTCCAGCCGTAACCTTCCCCCCATTTATTGGTCTTCTGTTTACGACCACACATAGTGATAAACAGATTCTTTTGAAGATTTGTCAGTGCTCTGTCAAACTTGCCGGAAGTTTCCTTTGTAATACCACATGCAGCTTTTAATTCATGAAGCGCCGCATGGCCATTCTCACAGACGGCTTCATAAATTGCCTTCTCCATCTGACTGATTTTGCCCTCATCATACCACTCATCAAAGACCATGCCCTGCCTGCGTACTGCCAGAAAGTACGGGTACCATTCCCTCGTAATATAACCGCTAGCTCCAAAGAACACCTTGCCGTATGCAATATCATCTCTTTCCTCCAGGACACGCATACGCCACTCCCAAGGATCTGTCTCCGGGTCACCAGTGTGCCACCTTATTGGACAGTCCTCAGGTGCCTCCTTCCAGTCAAAATCCACGATTGCATAGATTCCTTTGGCATTGCCGCCACCCATGGAAAAGCCGCTCCTTAAAAGCACCTCACAAAATTCATCAAATGATTTTACCATACTGCCACCGTACCTTTTTCTCGTTTTTCTCATCTTATCATGTCAAACACGACAACAGTGTGTCATGTTTACTTAGAAGCTCTAAACATCTTCTCTCTTTCTTTCAAGAATGTTCTGACCTCCGCAGACTCCTTCACATCGTACGGAAACCCAAGTGCCTCTCCTACGTAAGCTTCATTCTCTGCAAAATAATCATACATCCGATACAGCTTCTCCCAGATATCCTCATAGGTTCCGTCAGGAAAGATTCCATGGAACCGCTCCATCTCTTCCGAGCTTAAGAAACGCTTCAAATACTTGCTGAACGCTCCGGTGGTCACATTAAAATCATGATCCACACCTATCTTCCAGTTCAGCATTTTCATAAACATCTTCATCACCAATACGTCATAGAGATATTTTGCATAATAAATCTGTCTTCTGCAAAGTCCCTTGGAAATGTACACACAAAGCCAACGGAACTCATTGCAGGCATGGAAATATTCCTTTTCAGAAGGTTCATCCAGATAAAAGGCTTCCTCATTCTCTACAGGAATCAGCGTCTCAAAATTATCCTTATTAAGAAGAATCACTCGCGGTTCATCATTTTCCAGCTCTCCCTCAATGTTCCTTACATCAATTAAGGATAAATCAATGCGATTACCATCCTTAAACTGAATCAAGTAATTAAATCTATCATGTCCTTCATAATCGTATGGGTCATCATAATCATCACAAGGACACTGCATAATCAGAATCTCTCCGAAATACGAAATCCAGCTCTTATCCTTGGTAAACTCCCGAATATCCTCCACATAATAACATATATCAAAATCACAGTACTCATCATGAGTAGCGTTCGCACTGGCCCGCGATCCTTCCATGGTCACCGCACGGATACGCTCGTCACTCATAGCTTTCTCCATGATTAAGCTCATCATCTCTTCACTGGTACGCATAGTTACCTACCTTCCTTGTATAAAGCGTAATAATCCGCCTCCATATTGTCCTGCATCCGCTTATACCACACCATGGCATCATCCAACGCCTTGTTATAAATCATAGGCGCCAGCTGTTCCATGAACAGTTCCATGATGCGTTGTTGCTTGATGATTCCAATGTCCTCCCCATACTCTTCATCAAAGAAATTATGAATCTCATTCATAATGCTTTTCTTTTGCTCGTCCGTCAGCGACACTGACAAAGTGTCCATCGCATTCTTTCGCATATTTCCTTCCCCTTATAATCTTATTCAACTCTACCGCCGTGAAAACGACACTCGTATACCTGCTCGCCTCTGCAACAGATTGTTTCATAACCCTGAAACCACTCAAAAGTGCCTTCCACTTTACAATCGTAGGAATAATCCCCATCCTCATAATGCTCTGGTCCACGGAATGGCTTATCCGATGGCACATGGTAAAGCGCCTCTTTTAAGAAATCTCCGCTGAAATTTGCCCCAGTAACACGTCCTACATAGTTCATGCTCCAATAAGGCTTTTCTTTTATCCACAAAGCCTCTTCTCCAGCAAACTTTCCGCCACCAAGATAAGTATCATAATACATGTAATCACCTTCACTGTAGGTCAAATCATGGGACTGTGGTCTTGTAGGAGATGTTTCTGAGCCTTTGCCTGCGTAGGTAGCCCTTTTTGCTTTTATTAAAAATTCGATGATATCCTTCAATCCATTCCCCTCCGATTGTTGTTTCAAACATGCTCTAATGAAATTGATGCATTACTTCTTTATCTTCTTAACAATTGCCCAGATAGCCCAGCCAATGCCACTCATAAACATCATAATACCTGCAAAGATAGCAAGGAAAATATAAACCAATCCATCCCAACCGGGATTCGCCAGACACATAACAATAAATGTTACAACTAACACAGATAGAATGATAACAGGTAGCAGCCGAATCGTGCGGCTCTTTACCTTAAAACAGAGCAAAAGCTGAATTGGCAAAAGTAACACAATTCCCATTATCAATGTGAGTGTCGTGAGCTCAACATCCCCATACCAAACATCAAACATATATACCTCCTTACAAATTGAATCAATATACTCGTATTTATTACAAATCCGTAATAAATACCGCAGGAACACCTCGACTGGCTAATTCCTTTTTCTGTTCTGCACTTATAGGAACACGGTATGATTTATCAGTTACGGCAAACATGCCACCTTCAATTTTACAATAAAGAGCTCCGACAAAATCTAACCAATTTAATGCATAAGACTTTGGATTAACAACATAAAAAAAATCCAGTCCTCCAACAGCCCAAAAGATACTTAGAGCATCTGCTAAATCTCTTTTTTCTTTTAAATCAAATTGGTCAGGTAAAATAAAGTTAGGTTCATCCCATTCATAATACTTACATTTATCTTTCGCACTCATGTTATCCTCCACATTATCTGTTCACCAAAAGCAAAGCTTCACCTTATAATTACAGATTCATTTCATCCACCGTCGAAGCAGGCTTCACTGTCATTTCTACCCACGCCGGACGAAAACCACTCTTTATTGCATTTCCGGCAGATTTCAGATTTGACCAAGCGCAACAGTAAAATGGAACCTTGTCTCTTTCCAATATCTCTATGGCTAATCTACTGGTCAAAGCCGATGCCACTCCCCTTCTACGATATTCCGGAAGCACATCCACACCAATCTGCCACATTGTATTACAATCTGCTGAACAAGCTGCTAAGCCTATCAATTTACCGGCATCATACGCTCCCACACCAAGAACATCAAGTTCCTTACGCTTTTCACATAATGCATTGCTCCACTCTGCGATATATAAATCTTTAAAATCTTCTGCTTTTAAAATCTTAATCTCATAATCACATGGCAATGCAGCCAATACCTGGACATCCGGCAAAAAATATTCCGCCATAAAGCATACGCGAAATCCCAATTCTTGAAATGCATCATTCAGAACATGCATATTGGGTGTTTCAAAGCAATGCTCCACCGGATATTTGTTAATATAATTTTCCACAATATCCCTATACTCTTCAGAGATTGTTGCAACTATATTATCTCCATAGGATATCAAATTGCACACATGCGGAAGCTTTAAATACTTTCTTGCCAAGATGTTTTCTTTTGAAACAGTAACCACATTCTGGCCAAGAGTAAAATCCTCCACGTTACAATTTGCATCTATTGCAGATTGTTGTAGCGCAATCTGTTTTATCATTCCATTTGTTAATCTCATCGTAATGCTCCTAGGCTTCAAATATTCTCTTCCCTACAAATTGGGATTTGTCGCTTCATTCCATACACGCAGAAAGTTGTTCCAATGCCCAGTTTTGCATTTCAAGAAACATCTTTCCCTTTAATTGGTCGTATTCTATCCAGCACAGAATGTGGTCAGTTTCTGTGGGAGTAGATTCTCTATCTAGCAATTTCCCAAAGTAGTATGTTTGAATAGGGTGAAAATATCCAATTGTTGGATGCTTGATATATGCCTCAGCAGAACACAGTCTCCCTTCAACGCAAGGCAAATAGCCTGATTCTTCAAGACATTCTCTTATAATGCAAGTCAAATGTCTTTCTCCACTTTCCAAGCCGCCACCTAAGAAAAAATAACCTTTTGATGTTTGAACCACACCAACTTGATTGTTGCAGCAAGGAATGAGGTATGCACCTTCTCTGTCTAAGTATTCAACATCTTCTTTTATTCCAAAAACTCTATGCATCTTGTACTCCGTCAAATTCAAAATTTCTCGTGTATTTTCTCAACTTTCCAGTATTTACGGGCTTTCCCGCCCATCAACATCTATGTAATTTGCACTTTTCCCTTATTTTTTCCCTTGTGAGGAAGTTATAAGGGAAAAAGTGTTGTTTTCGTTTTAATCGTTCCCTACTACCTTATCAAGAAGCCTTGCTGAATTTTTCTTAGCTTCCCTTGTAGCGTGGGCGTAAATATTCATTGTGGTACTTACTGCGGAGTGTCCCAAGAGTTCCTGCACATCCTTCGGTGGTGCTCCGTTTGCCAACAGATTACTTGTGTAAGTGTGTCGCAATGAGTGGAAGTGGAAGTTTTCAAATCCTTTCAAGTGCTTTCTGATTGACCTGCACATCCAGTCCAGTGCTTCCCTTCCTAAGTACATTCCGCCCTGTCTGACACACACCAGTGAAATCTCTGTGTAGCCCTCCGGCACTTCCTGCGTTCCGTCCAATGAATACAGCTCGTAGTAAACTCTGTTCTTTTCTCTGACTTCCTTGTAGTAATTCCTCTGATAAAGCTGTCCATACTGAAAGCGTTGCTTATGCTGTTCTTTTTTTGCCTTTCGTAAGATTTCAGCGAGGGTATCACCAAAATCCACGATTCTAACCTTTTTACGCTTGGTAGGTCCAAGCTCCAGCTTATGCCTTGCATTGTTCCGGCTCAAGCTCCTACGCACTGTCAGATACTGTTCCTCTAAATTGATGTCATCCCAAGATAATCCGGTCACTTCCCCAATTCGCAGACCTGCATAATATGCTATCTGCACTGCCAGCAGTGAGGAGCTTTTCTTTTTGGTAAGATAATCTACGATTTCATTGTACTGCTGATGGGTAATGGTCTTTTCCTGTGAAAAATCTTCATCCTCCGTAGCGAACAAATCCACTTCCTGCGTCGGTCGTCTGATTACTACATACTGCATAGGATTGAAACTGATATACTGCTTTGGAAACACCGCATACCGGAAAGCCCTCTGTAACACTGCTGAAAAGGAATGGATACGGTCTATACTTAGCGGTTTTGCTTCCGTACCATCGGGAGCTGTTCCACCGAAGCTTAAATAATCCATATATTCCTGCATGTGTTCACTTGTGACTGTCCGAAGCTTTCTTTTGCTTAAAGGGTGTCTCTTCATAATCTTCACCACCCCAAGATAAAGGGTTACAGTGTTATTACTAAGGGAACTGACTTTCAGCTCCTCATCCACCCACACATCCAAAAGCTCTCCCAGTGTGATGTTCTCCGTTTTGGCTACGATTTTCTTACTTTCGTATTCCTCCATAGCCTTGCGGAGCAGTTTTTCCGTTTCTGACTTACTTTCTGT
>JAFUKH010000071.1 GCA_017467845.1 Lachnospiraceae bacterium
GAGTAGCGCATACGGTGAATCACATGCTCCAGTCGTAGGTGGTTGATATAATCCTTGGGTGTGGTATTCAGCGTTTCTCGGAAAATACGGAAGATATAGCCTTCCGATACCCGGAATTGAAGGGCCAGTTCTTCCACGGTACGAATAAAAATATAATTTTCTTTTACGTAATCTAAAATCAGAGAGGCTTTGCTTTCCTGCCTGTAGGGGTGGGAAAGGGAAGTCTCTTTTTTGGTAGTATCCAGAGCAAGGGTAATCTGTTCCAAGATCTGTCCCAATGCCAGAAAGGTAAAAGGAGAGTTGGGTTGAAAACGATTGACGATAGCTTCTACAATGGCAAGCTGCTCCGGGGCAAGGGTTACCACATGTTTATTAAAGCATTTCAACAAATATTTTCTCGCACTTTCTCCAAAGTACTGTCTGATGAAGTCGCCGGAGAAGTGTACACAGATTCCGGAGAAAGGAGTATTACCACTGCTTCGGTGAGGGTGATTGGGCGCAAATAGAGCCACGTCTCCCGCAAAGGTCTCGTATTCCTCCTCATCGATACTGACAATTCGTTCTCCGGAGGTGAGGATATAGAGCTCATAATTATTGTGATAATGTGCGTAAGGCATTGTCCAAGCGTGATCAATGCTTTCACGGCTGATTTCCAAAGAAGAGTTAATATTAGCACGTTTTGTTTGCATGGAATACCTCCCGTTGCAAGGAGTATAGCATAGGTCAGTGCAATATGCAAATAAGTTCAGAAAAGGTCATTTTTATAACAATGATGTAGAGATATAATTAAGATACAAAATGTAAAGAGGAGGGGCTATATGCAAAAACCATTATTTTATGCAAAGGCAGCAATAGAAACATTGATGAGAAAATATGAAGCACCGATGCTTCCACCGGTGGGACGTTTTCATTATCATCAAGGTGTATTTTTATCCGGGGTGTATCAGACCTATCTTCTTTGCAGGGATGAGAAATATTTTGAATATATGAAGGCTTGGGTGGATGCCATGATGGATGAGGAGGGCAATATCTTTGAGTGCGATCATGGGCAGATGGATGATATTCAGCCGGGTATTCTATTGTATCCTTTGATAGAAAGAACCGGAGAAGCAAAGTATCGTAAAGCTTTGGAGACGCTGATAGAAGTGATGCGTAAGTATCCCAAGAATAAAGAGGGAGGCTTCTGGCATAAGGCATGGTTTGCCAATGAGATGTGGCTGGATGGTCTGTATATGGGTGGTCCTATCTTAGCGGAGTATGCTGCAAAGTATGAGGCTCCGGAATTCTTTGATGAAGTGGCGTTTCAAGCACTTCTTATGGAAAAGGTAACAAAGGACGAAAAGACCGGACTGCTATACCATGCTTACGATAGCGAGCGTGCCGCAGAATGGGCGGATAAGGAGACTGGACTTTCTCCGGAGTTCTGGGGTCGTTCCATAGGTTGGGTACCGGTAGCGGTACTGGATGATTTGGATTTCTTCCCGGCTGGTCACTCGAAGAAAAGTCAGCTAGAGTGTCTGGTGGCAGAGCTGCTACAGAATTTGTGCAAATATCAGGGACCGGACGGGAGATGGTATCAGGTGGTGGATAAGGTGGAGCAGTCAGACAACTGGCCGGAGAATTCCTGCACCTGCCTGTATGTGGCCGCCATCTGCAAGGCAGTAGCCAAGGGTATCTTGGATAAGTCCTATCTGGAGTATGCAAAGAATGGTTATGAAGGAGTTATTCAAAGCCTTTCCTTTGAAGGGAAAGATATACAGATTGGAAACGTGTGTGTGGGCACCGGCGTAGGGGACTATCAGCATTACATTAACCGTCCCACCTCCACCAACGATTTACATGGAGTGGGAGCTTTCCTTATCATGTGTGCATGGGTGGAGAAGTATTGCGGTGGTTTATTTTAAGGGGAATCTTTATGAAGACAAATTTTAACAAGGATTGGAAATTTTATTTGGGAGACTTAGCGCCCCATACCACCACAGAAGGCTGGTCCGGTGCAAAGGCAAAGGCCAACAGCTTTGGTGCCACGGCAATTGCTTTGGACGACAGTAAGTGGCGCAGTGTGACCCTTCCCCACGATTATGTATCGGAAGGGGAATACAGTCGAAAGACTACGGAAGGAAATGATATGCGGGATATTCCTGAAATGGAGAGCATTGATTCCAGACTTTTTGCAGCGGGTTCTTTAGAGGGAGGAATCGGCTGGTATCGAAAGAACTTTGATTTGAATGTAAAGCAGGGGCAGCGGGTACTGTTGCATTTTGACGGTGTGTATCGTAACAGCACTATTTACATTAACGAATACTATGTACAAAGCCATACCGGGGGATATGATTCTTTTATCGTGGATGCCACGGATTTTGTAAATATGCAAGGAAAGAATCTGATTGCCATCCGTGTAGATTCTACCGGAAGAGAAGGCTGGTGGTACGAGGGCGGTGGTATCTACCGTAATGTGTGGCTGGAAGTGAAAGAGGAAGTATATCTGGAGCCTTGGGGTGTTCAGGTAACCTATGATTTGTACGATGTGAATAACGCCATTATTAAGATTGGCACAGAAGTGAATAATAGGAGTGTAACAGAGAAGAACCTTCGCGTGGAGCATGTGCTTGTAGGAACGGACTATCGGGTAGAGGAGGATTTGACAGTAGAAGGCTGGGAGAACCAGAAGGCATATGCTGCCATGAATGCAGAAGACCTTCTTCTTTGGGAGCTAGAGAGTCCACACTTATATAAGCTGGTTACCAAGCTGTATGAGGGAGATGTGCTTTTGGATCAAGTGGAAACTACCATTGGCTTCCGCAGTCTTCTTTTTGATGCAGAGCAGGGCTTCTTTTTGAATGATAAGCATGTAAAGATTCAGGGATTGTGCTGTCATCAGGATCATGCAGGCGTGGGAATCGCTTGTTACAAGGATATCTGGGAGTATCGCTTAAAGCAGATGAAGGGTATGGGTATGAACGCTTATCGCAGTGCTCATCATATGATGGCACCGGAAGTTCTTTCTCTTTGCGATGAGCTCGGAATTCTTGTGATGGGTGAGACCAGAAGGATGAGCAGTGCACCGGAGGATTTGGAGGCGCTTCGTACTTTGGTGAAGGTAAGTCGTAATCATCCCAGTGTATTTATCTGGAGTATTGGTAATGAGGAGATTTTCAGTCAGGACAAGCCGGAAACCGTTCGAACCACCAATACCATGCGGAATATTGTGAATAAGCTGGATGGTACCCGCCCGGTGACCAGTGCGGTGGTATGCTGGAACGGAGTGGAGCGATTTGATACTGCGGAGAAGTATGAGGAAGTTACGCAGCATCTGGATGTGATGGGCTTTAACTATTGTAGAACGGCATGGGATCCATATCATGTATCCAAACCGGAGCAACCCATTATTGTTACGGAAGCATCTGCCAACAGCAGTACCAGAGGCTGTTATGAGACCGATGAGGCGGCAGGGCAGTACTACATTTTTGATCCGGATAATGAGGCCAAGTGTAAGAGTGGCAAAAAGGCCGTAAAAAAGGATATTGCCGAGGCAGAGTGGAAATATGTAGCAGAGCGGGATTTCCTCATGGGAACCTTCCTGTGGACTGGTATGGATTACCGAGGAGAGCCAACTCCACTGGCATATCCGTCGGTGTATTCTCACTTTGGAATTATGGATTATTGTGGCTTTGCCAAGGACAATTTCTACTATTGGAAGAGCTGGTGGCAGAATGAGAATGTGCTGCACCTCTTCCCACATTGGAATCATGTGGGTAAGGAAGGACAGGCACTTACCGTATATTGTTATAGCAATCTGGATGAGGTGGAGCTTTTTGTAAATGGGAACAGTTATGGAAAGAAATCCATGGAAAAGAACTGGTATCTTTCTTGGGATAATGTGATCTGTCAGCCGGGAGTACTCTCTGCGAAAGGTTATCGAAATGGTGAATTAGTGCTGGAAGAAAAGGTGGAAACCGTAGGATGTGCCTGCAGATTAATGGTAGAGCCTGTGAAGAACCAAGTCTATGAAGACGGTATGGCGATTTTCAATGTGGATGTAGTGGATGCTGAGGGTAGAGTAGTGCCGACTGCAGATCCACTTGTGTATATTAAGGTTTTAGGTGGTCAGCTTGTGGGTACCGGTAACGGCAATCCGGGAGACCATGATAGTGAAAAACTACCGGTACGAAGAGCTTTTCATGGTAAAATGCAAGTGATTGCAAGGGCTACGGAAGTGGGAGAAATCAAGCTTTTGGTATCTGCGGAAGGTCTGCAGGGAGCAGAGATAAGTGTCAGTTGTAAAGGAGTGACAGTATGTTAACAAATGCAAAATGGATTGGAAGTCCTACAGGGGATGTACATACCGGGGCGGTGTGGGATTATGAGATAAATCGGGAATTACCCGTTTATGAGGGAAAAGCAGAGCTTTTCTTTGCAGCAAGAGATTTGGACAATGGACTTCGCTTAGTAGTAGATGGAATCCAAGGTAAGGTATTTTTCTATGAACATACGGACAGAGCTTGGGAAGGTCCCGCTAAGGATGGATTCCACAAAGAAGTGTATCTACTAGGGGAAGAGTGTGGATATTCCATTGATGGAAAAGAGAAATTTGTGGATAAAGGTGGTGTTGCAATCCGCCTACATGTAGTAAAGCGTACCGTGACCCTCTGGGTGGAGGGATGTCTTGTTGTAGAGAATGCAGAGATTTTGCCGGAGATAAATCCGGTTAGGCCCAGAAAGAACTTCCGTATGATGGAAGGTATCCGGCAGCAGGCGGGAGAGTCTTTTACGCTGGAAAATACCTGCCCTGCAGTGATGGTGAAAAAGGAGATTATTCCCTCTCAAGGCAAGGAGCTTAAGAAGGCGGTACTCTACGCCACAGCAAGAGGCTTTTATGAGTGCTATATCAACGGAGAAAAGGTGGGACAGGAGTATTATGCACCGGGCTTTACCGACTATCGTCTCCGTATCGATTATCAGGAATATGATGTGACAGAGATACTACAAAATGCAGAGATAGCCATCTTCATAGCGATTGTTGGTAAGGGCTACTACTCCGGCTTTGTAGGCTACAGTGGTGCACATATTTATGGAACGGAGAATTCCTTCTTGGCAAAGCTGGTGTTTACATACACCGATGGTACCACGGAGGAGATTTGTACAGATGCAGATAGCCTGTATACTTACAAATGTCCGGTACTCTATGCAGACTATCTGGATGGGGAATACTATGATGCAAGATTGGAGGATGCGTTAGCAGATCCGGCGAATTGGGTACCTTGTGGTGTGAAAGAGACACCGGGAGAAGTAATCCCTACCAACGGAAGCTTCCCGGAAGACAAAAAGCCGGTATTTGCCTTGACGAAGCAAAATTATCCGGGAGCAAAATGCATTCAGGCATTAAATCCGATAGCAGTAACAGAGGCGCCGAAGGGTCACTTTGTATACGATTTCGGCCAGAATATGGTAGGAACCGTTCGTATCACCTTAAAGGGTAAGCGTGGTAAATCCTATAAGCTTCGTTATGGAGAAATGTGCTACCAAAATGGCGAAATCTATGTGCAGAATCTCCGCACCGCTGCCAATACCGATGTGTATGTGTGTAAGGGAGAGGAGCC
>JAFUKH010000072.1 GCA_017467845.1 Lachnospiraceae bacterium
ATCAGTGCATAAAGCAGCCCATCATACCCGCCGAGAAAATACCCCAGCCATCCACCAATCATCGCAAATACCAACTGAATACTGTTCCAAAATTCCTTCATAATCCCAAAATCCTCCTTGTAAAATTGTTTGTATCATTCGGATTGCTCCGTGCAAGTACTCCCGCAATCCATCAAAAAAGCGACTGCCCCTTTCAAGACAATCGCTCTGTGCCATAAGTTATTAAGTTACTCTGTTTCTTCCGTCAGCGTGTAGGTAATCTTCATGGTCTTATCCGCCGTCTTCACCACCGCTGACGGAAGGTTGTTTATAGTTGCAAGATACGATGCCAACAAATAAATATTCCTATAGGAAGCGCTAAAAGAAACCAAAAACTGCTTCCACTGAAATAGCGGAGTTGCCATCGACATCAACTTATCATCTCCCTTTGTCAGCACCACTGTATCATCCGCCAGAATCATAAATTCCTTCCCCACAAGGATATCCTCAATCAGCACCATCACACAGTTAGGACTGGTTCCATTCCCCACCCCATAATCATTGGTAGTAATCCCCAAGGGGATCAGCGTGATATCCGCAGGATCATTTACATTGATCTTATAAACACCCTTTCTGTTATATGCCAGGATGTAGAGATACCCATTACGGATACATCCTCTGGAAGTTCGGTTTCCATAAGATAACTCCTGCACTCCAGCCTCTTCCAGATAAGTGTTGGCCAACGTCCACTTCCCCTCTGTAAAAGAATAATCCGTCTTATTGATCTTGATCCAATACACTGTAGCACTGCCGCTGCTATTGTATCGGTTCCCGAATCCATACCAGTATCCATCCCTACCATCGTAAAACGCCCCGTTCAAATTGATGTAGTCAACAAACTGGAAAGTGGACGGAACAATCACTTTCTCCTCCAAAATCTCATAAGTAGAGCCGTCCAGATTATCGGTAATCCCTATAGAATGGATAGGCATATGCACCTTATAAATATAAATGCCTTCCGTGGTATACTTCATGGAATACATGAGTTCATGCTCGATATCCATTTCCACCGCCTGCAAACACAAAATCCTTATCTCCGAAGCATGACCGGAAATCTCATCCTGCTTCATCAAAAACCAGGGAGAAGTATCGTCATAAGCATTTCCATACACCGCAGCCCCTCCGTAACAGCTGGTAAGTGCCAGGGCCGCAATAGTGCCGTTCCCCTGACTGGTTGTAAAATCCCACACAAATTTATATCCCCTATCAATCGTCATACTCTCATTCAGGTTCATACTGCCACGCATGGTATCATCATAAGGATTGGTATTGTTGGATGCATATGCCATAGGAAGCTCACTGCTTCCTACCAGTAATTTATCTGCATTTTCCTCCAACGCCTCCGAAAACAGCAAGATACCTCCCAAGAGATTCGGGCAGATAGGTATAAAATACTTGTTAAAATACTTAATCGTCCTGGTATTTACCAGCGTATTAAATAATCCCATAGGATTATGATTAAAGAAAATATTCAATGCATTGGTCATCATATTTTCATGCTCCACCGTTGTCACTTCCCCGGTATTCACATCCGTCAATTCAATTATTGTTTTTCCTTTCAGTTTCATCACTGCCTCCTCATCATTCAATCACCATAGGGAATCCCATCATACTAAACTTCCGTACGGTTTCCACAATTCCAACCGGCTCCGGCACTTTTTGCACCACGGATACCGCTTCCGTGAAATGTGTAAACTGTACCGCTTCTGTAAGCCGCCATTTTGTATAAGTATCCTCAACGCTAATCGTTCCATCCCATTCTGCCTCAGCTTCTGCAGCCATACCCTGACCACTGATGGTTGCAATACAGGAACCTGCCCCAATCAATGCAGTACCACCGGATACAGAAAAATACACCGAAAAGTTATTAAGCAGATTTGGGATCACATTTGCCACCGGATAATACAAGGGGAAGGTATGCTTCCCGCTGCCATACGTTTCTGTAGGATAGAACAGCTCAATCTCTGTATCGTTCAACACATACCTTGCCCGTACCACCACTCGGCCATCCTCCAGCCAGCTGACCGGCAGGTTCACATCCACAGATACCTCTGTTGTACCCTCCGCACTGCTATCCGGTACTGGCACAGATATGGTGCCACTGGCCGTGGCTTCCCTGGTCACAGCATCCGCCGTCACCTCCAGTACCACAAACCCGATGAACTCCGCCTGCGTCACTTCCCCTGCCACAAAATCAATGCTGATCGCCTCTATCTCCGTCTCTGATAACCCGAACTCCTTGGCATTGGTAAAAGAGAAAAATCCAATCTTACCGGCCTCCACCTGATTCAGCAATCCGGAAATATTCTTGTCATGCTTACTCTTCGCCTGTGCAAGCCTCGGATTCTTACCTACACACTTTAATGTATGCTTCCCACCAATCCGAAGCTGTGAAGACGTGATACAAGTAATCTGGCTTTCATCCGCATGCCCGCCGCAAAACCGCAGTACATCACCCAAATCCAATGCCGGATTCCCGATGGTCTCCGAATCAAAGGGCACATAAGAAATCACCGAAACATCCGCCAGAATATTTTTGCAAAGTGCCTCCCTGGTCTCCTCTAATCCAAACTGCAGAAAAGGATTCACACCCAGATTCATGGTCAACCCATTATCCTCTTCCAGCCCATAATACTCTGCAATCTGCGTCCTCAAATTCGTAGAACTGACCGCTGTATACCTGGTAATGAAATCCGAGAAACTACTGCTGAACCTCTGCTTATTGCTGATATCCATCACCGGCTCATTGCCATATTTCCGTAGCTCCAGCTTTCCTACTCGATTGATCACGAAGAATCCGCCCAGCACCTGCCCAATATAAAACAACACATCCCGGTACGTTTCCACATCATTCTCCCCATACAAAGACAACACCTGGGCACCATTAGGCATGCTCACAATCTCTTCCTCCGTCTGAGCAAACTCCACCTTACACGCCTTACAACAAAGCATGATAATCTCATAAGCATTTCCCTGGATATTCTTACTGTTAAACTTCTTATCAAACCGAAGCATAAAATCATAAGACTTAATCTCCAGACAACGGATCCTCCGGTTCGCCTCACTGACTTCAAAAACTCCCATCGGCACCGCCTCATAACTTCCGTCCGCCAGCCGCAAATGATAATACAGCTCCACCAAAGCATCCTCCAGCGAATACCGGTCAATCTCCGACAGCAGCGTAATCCCCATCTCTGCCGCATACACCGTGCCAAGCTCCATCTCCGTACTTCCGCAACACTGACCGAAAATATAACCGCTGCCCCTCACAATATTCTCATTATCAAATTCATACACCACACCGGCCTTCGTGGTAATCCTGCCAGTCCAGTAATACCGCCTTGTGTTCTCCTGCACCGCCTGCAGGAATGCTTCACTAACCGGGTACAAAAGCAACACCTCCCAAATAGAAAAGCACCAGCCAACCGAATGACTGATGCCCTCAATAATTTTATCACTTCATAATACTTACTTCTTTGCAATCATCGCTTTGATTGCTTCACATGCAAAAACAGCTGTACCTTCTCCACCGACTTTATCGATGTTCGTGGTAATATCCCCACCGCCTGCATACATAGCTCCAAGCCCTAACAGAATCTTATCTGTACAGGTATAATAATGTTTCGTAATATGATCCTGCAGCTTCCTTGCCAGTGCAACCGCTTCCTCACAGTCCGGTGCCATATCTTTGATCTTTCCAAACTCCGCAAAAATGTCCATCATTTCCACGTTCAATTTCTGCTGAGTCTCCTTCGTTCTACCTGCAGACTTTTTCTCATATTCCTTATACGCATCGGTGGTTCCCCAGGACGCCTTCGCCCGCTCAGCATACTCATCAATTTTCCTGGTATCAAATGCTTCAAAACTCATGTGCTTCACTCCTATCGCTTTAATTCCACGAGCAAGATCAATCAGATTCTGCAAATGTTCCTTTCGAAGTTCCAGCAAATGAATCTGCTGCTCCAAGGCTTTGCTTCTGTCAAAATCAGGACTATCCAAAATAACCTTGATATCTTTCAATGGAAATTCCAATGCCTTAAAAAGCAAAATGTGTTGCAGACGCTCCAACGCCGCTTCATCATACAGGCGATAACCTGCTTCGGTTACTTCTGTGGCCGGCAGAAGCCCGATATGATCATAATGATGGAGAGCACGTATACTTACTCCCGATATTTTACTTACTTCATGTACCGTCATCATTTCAGCGATCACCTCTTTCTCTGTGGTAATTCTACCATAAACTATGACGTAATGTTAGAGTCAATAGGATTTTTTAAATTTTTTCTAAAATTCTTTCAGAACAAAAGACACCGTCCACAGCCCTCTGTATGACGTATCCTTCTTCAGCTTTGCTTGAAATCCTTCCACATACATTTCCGTATTCTTAAGTTCCGCTGTCTCTGTATCAAAATACTCCACCGCTAGCTTATCCTCCTTGGAATATGCCGTCAAAAGCTTCAGCCATCTTGCCGTCACAGAAAAAGAGACTGAAATCGTTACCACACCTTGTCGTACCACGTCCCTCTGTATGGTTCCCGCTTCCGTCTCTCCGCTACTGTCCGCCTCCACTGCTGCCAAATCCACCTCATAAGAATCCGGCAGAGGAAGTGCAGTTCCGTCAAATTTCAAATACTCAAAAAATGCCATCCTACCTTCCTCCACTTCGCAAATTCATTCTCTGCTGAGCATCCACAATCACTTCGTCCAGCATGGTGCCACCCAGGTATACCGGAATCACGATATCACCACCACTCTGCGCGTTCATACGACTAAGTGCATCTGTAATCGCTCCTGTAATATCGGACAACATCTCAGAAGAACTTCCTGCAGTAACTCTACCTACATCGGTACTCTCCAGTGCCGCCATCCTTGGACTGATCACCATATCCGAAGCCACAGCATCCACAGCCTTCGCAATCATCCCTCGGCTCTTCTCAATTCCTTTTACCAAACCACTCATAAAATCCGGCATCCAGCTTTCATAATCCGTAAGCGGTCCTTCGTCCGGCACGGAGAAATGCAGAAAGGAACGGATCGTTTCCGCCACATTCGTCACTGCAGTCTTCACCTTGTCTATACAACTCTCGATACCATCCACAATACCGCTGATAATATCCGAACCCCATGTATAGGCAGAAGACGCCAGACCGGTAATAAAGCTGACCGCATTGTTGAAACCATTCTTGATCGTATCTAAAATCCCGGATGCAGTATCCTTAATCCCTTCCCAGATTCCGGAGAAGAAATCCTTGATACCATTTCAAATCGACTGTGCAGCAGAACTAATAGCCAGCCATGCATCCGCCAGAAATTCTTTGATCCCATTCCATGCTGTAATCGCAACCTCTTTGATGTTCTCCCACAGGTCAATCCAGAACTGCCGGAACTCCTCATTGGTATTCCACAGATAAATAAAAGCCGCAACCAGCGCGGCAATAGCTGCTATAATCAGTACAATCGGATTGGCAAGGATTGTGGTGTTGAGAGCTGCATATGCAGTTTTCACCACGTTAATCACACCAGCCAATTTGGGTATAATCGTCATGATCGTACCCACCGCACTAATAACCTTTCCAATCACGATAAGTAACGGCCCCGCAACAGCAACAATCCCGCCAATCACAAGAATTGCT
The DNA here is from genome assembly GCA_017467845.1 of Lachnospiraceae bacterium. Classification (GTDB taxonomy): domain Bacteria; phylum Bacillota; class Clostridia; order Lachnospirales; family Lachnospiraceae; genus Acetatifactor. Next base: position 5,673 of record JAFUKH010000072.1, read on the forward strand.
TTTTGCACGCCCGGACTTAAATTGGTAAAGGCATCTACTGCTGCCGTAATCTTCTCCACCAATCCTGTCAAATAGGGAATCACATACTCCGACAGCTTAATAGCAAGTGATTCCAAAGAGCCACCTAACTGCTCCACCTTGCTCTGCAGATTATCCTGCATCACAGAAGCAGTCTCCCCCGCAATACCGGAACAGTTATTCACGGAAGAGGACAAAGCATCATATTCTTCCTGCGTCAGATTCAACAACGAAATCAAGCCGGACATACCTTCTTTTCCGGCAAGAGCCGTCGCATAATAAGCCTTCTGATCTTCAGTCAAACCAGTAAACTCTGTTCGCATTACAGTAACAATCTGGTCTAAGGATTTGAATGAACCATCACTATTGGTAATACTAAGACCCAACTCTTCCATTGCAGTAGCAACCGTCTTTGATGGCTTCGCCATATTTGCAAGCACTGTTCTAAGAGAAGTGCCTGCCTGAGACCCTTTGATACCGGCCATAGACATGGCAGATAATGCAGTCGTAACATCTTCGATAGAAAGCCCCATGGATTGTGCCAGCGGTGCCACATATTTATAAGACTCCCCCAGGTCCGAAACTCCAATGGTTCCCGAATTAGCAGCCTGCGTCATCAAATCTGCTACCTTGGCAGAATCTTTCGCCGACAATCCAAATCCGGTAATAGCATCCGCCACAATGGTTGCCACCGTACCCAAACTCTCGCCCGATGCAGCTGTTGCATCCAACACACCCACCATACCATCATTAATCTGCATGGTAGACCATCCGGCTTTTGCCATTTCCGTCATAGCTTCAGCAGCTTCTCCACGTCCTTTAATTGCGCCTGCGTATTATAAACTTCATTATTTACATCCCTTAAGGCATCTGTCAGCTTCGTGGTGTCACCACCGATTTCTACTGTAATGCCTTTGATTCTGCTTGCCATCTGAATCCTCACCTCCTGTTTTTAGGCAAAATAAAAGCCCGGATTTCTCCGAGCAATAGATAAGCACCTGCCATTTCTGACAGATGCCTTCTTAATGTATTCTTCATTGCTTTTACAATGTTAGTAACTCCATAGAACTGAAAGTTGCACCTCTTTTTCTACTTTCCTCCGCTTCCATCAAAAGCATTTTTTTCTACATACGACATCATAGCATTGTTTCTGCTTCTTTATATTCTTCAGCCGTCAATCGTTTACCACTTAATATTTCATTTCCACTTACATCAAATAACTGGCTCATTGCTAACAATGCATCTGCTGGCGGTAAATAGCTTCCGGTTTCCCAACGAGATACTGTCTTATTTGTTACCCCAATTTTCTCTCCAAATTGTTCCTGCGTAAATTTCTGTTCTTTCCTAAGTTCTGCTATAAATTTCCCGATTTGTACTAAATCCATTTGTATCACCTCCACGAAAAGCATAGCAAAACCATGTTTTTTTGTCTTTACCACAAATAGCGAATCGTTGGACATTGCCCTTTTTACGCTATTATCAAGCTAAAATGGAAATTCAAATCTTTAATCGTTTTCAGACTCAACAGGAGCCTGAAATTTTCTTCTCTATTAGCGGTTATATTTTGCTCCTGCATAAATCAGCAACGCCAATCCAACAACAAATCCCAATGCAAAAGCGATAAAACTTAATGCTGAATCTGTTATACCGATTATTATAGCAGTTACCAAAAGACCAATTCCAACAAAGATAACACCCCAACCTGATATTTTACAAAAAACCTTTTTATCACTTGGGGACACTTTGTCATAATGATAACTATGAAGCAAAGTGATTTTTTCCTTTTTCCACATCAAACAACCAAGATATATAAAAACAAGTGCTAATACACCTATTCCAATCGCAACACCAATCGTTTCCGTCATAACAATCTTCTCCAAATTCAAATTCTCCAAACAGAAACACAATTCCGAAATGGGAGAATTTTATTTATCTTTCAATCAAATCTTCCATTGTGCAACCTAAAGCCTTTGCAAATCTATACATGGTATCCACACTTGCTTTATTGATGTTTTTATTTCGCTGCTCATACATCTGAATGGAACGAAGGCTGACACCGGAACGTTCCGCTAACTCTGCTTGCGTAAAACCATATGTTGTACGAATGCGTTTTAAATTAGTTTCCGGAAAAAACTCCTTTATTTTTGAATCCACAATGTCAACAAACTTTGTGATATCCGCTTCATGGAGCGTATAGTACATCTTTTGCAAATCCTCAAAAGAAATAACCTTAAAAATGTCACGGTACTTCCTGCCGGAATACCACTGATAATAGGCAACGGCCCACCCGATCCAGTATTCCCTTGAACGTCCGAAATGATCCTGTGGTTCTATTTGAAGTTCTTGCCCCTTGGTTTCTGCAACGATCTCCCGAACTATTTCAATGCCGCTTTTCCCAGAAAGATAAGCAGGCTCCCCATTTTCCATTCGTTTACTTACAGAACTTGCAATAAACAGTTTCACAAAGTCACTTCCGGAAATACCACAAGTATTGACTGCGTAATCGAAGGCATCACCCAGTACCGACTGCGCCTTACTCAGATATATTTCTTGGTATGCGTGGATCATCGTTTTTAATGCCTCCTCTCATAATATCCTGAATGTACAGTCCATCACTCTCTTCTTCCAGCATTTCCAGATAAAGCTGATTGGCTTCATCATCTCTGGCTTTACGAAGCACATAATATTGATCCTTCTCTGCAACATCGAAACCTTCATATTTCAATTTGGAAAAAGCAAACTTTGATTTAATAACGATTTGTTCACCAAGCTTTCCCAGCCGCATAGCACGTGCAAGCTGTTCCACAGAAATACCGTTATTCAGAAACGACTCTGCATAATCAAAATAAGAATCGTCCGCCCGGTAACCTGTAATCAAATCATAGGCATTTACATTTACACTGAAATTATCAATCAAATACCGCTTTGCTCGTCTTGCCACCGGAGTTTTGATAGAAAACAGACGATGCTCCAACAAGACAGCAATCCAGTTAAGGATCGTGTAATCGGGACTATTCAAATTCAAAACGTTCAAATATTCCGTATCCAGCGTATAGCGATTAAAAAAGCCATCACGCAAGGAAGATACTGCCCATTCTTTTGCAAGCTCTTCACTTGCAGTACAGTAAAAGCCAAGGCCAAAGTCATTATTCTTCTTTCCTTCACCAAAAATCGGCTGTTCCACATTTTTTTCTGAACCGTGGTATATCGTAATCAGTTTATCCATTTCCCCGACCTCCATTCCCATCACTGCAATTATATCACCACAGTGATAGCAAGTCAACAGATTGCAGTTTTAGTATCACCAAAGTGATATAATTTTAATCAAACAAACAAAATCCCGCTCTCATCATACACACTTCCCTGCTTCTGCACTTGATTCCTGATACACCTATCCAGAGCCATAATCGCCGCCACAATCCCGTCAATCTTCTCCTTCGACCTAGCCTTAGTCACCTTAATATTTCCTGCCGGATCCGTATCGATCACCACATTTCCAGCCATCCATCGAAGTACCGGATGACCGCCATGCACCATATTCCCCTCCATCAGAATCTTATAAAATTCCTTGGTCGGAGCTGACATACTGCTATACCCCTGTCCAAAAGGCACCACCGTATATCCCAACGAAGGATTCACCTTATACCAGTTCGCCTCATCTTCCCAATCCTCATCATCTTTAAGTCCATAGACCACTGGATAAAATGTTGGATCCACACGCTTTCCTTCAAGAATATCGATCGCCTTGGTATGCAACTCATAGGCAATAGAATGTCTGTCCGTACCGGCTGTGGTAATGATAAAGTGTAACGGATTCTGTCTGGCATCTGACGATCCTTTGGTTAATACATCATATAGCTGTCTGTTCGGCTGAGTATGAATTTCATCAAACACAAGTCATATCCACTTCCGTCAATACACCCATCTGATTAAGTTTCTCACTCAAACGCTTCCATTCAGCCTTCGCCTCCGGAAGCAGTCACTCAGGACAGACAGGCATTCCCTTCTCAGGCTTCGGCTCTTTCTTATTCAGTTTTCTCTTGCCCGGATTACCTTCCAGTTCCTTAATCACTGTAGGCTTTGGCTTTCTACCTGCCATCGGAATCCCTCCTTCCTCATTTTCTGTACAATAAAAGGACCATACATTTCTGCATGATCCTCCACACTAACTTCTCGCTATTCAGCCTTTGTATTCTCCTTTTTGAAATTAGTGATTTTTTGTTTTCAAACAATTTATACTCGTTTTCGGCCGAAATATCGACTGTTAATTTGATTTTTCAGTCGAAATATCAACAACTCATTTGATATTTCAGCCGAAATTATCCCAAACAAAATAGCACTTCGGCAATAATTTCTCTACTGCCGAAATGCTATTCATTTACCTCTCGTTTCCTTTGGTGCGTTGTTCTGTTTCTACTGCCAATTTCTCTTCAATATCTCACTTTTCAAATACAGTGTGTTCTTATCAGATGTCTTGAGCGGATGCAATTTACCACGTTTTGTCAGATCAATAATATTTTGTCTGGAACATCCAAGAATCTCCGCCGCCTCCGCTGCATTGATTACCCGGTGCGTCACAAAATTTCGAAAGTCCGCTGCTGTAAGAGGAACCTTTTTGCCGATACGATACAGCATGGAATCCGAAACGGTCATATTCACATCCCAGGACACGCCATATCCTCCTGTTTGCATTTGCACATGTTCAAAATACTCCGGCTTCTTAAGTAGAATCTGAAAGGCTTGTGTCTTTTCAAAATGTTTCCTCAAATCACATTTCTTAACCATTCCATCCCTGAAAAATACCAGCAAACTGTAATCTTCCAAAGGAAGTACATCTTCTATTCTTGTGGCAAATCGCTTCATGATTTCTTCCGGAAGATCCTTTTCATCAATTGGAACAAGGTAATAGTCGTCTTGCGCACATCTTCCCATCGCCAACATCAGAAGCTCGTATTCATCGTATTCTTCTAAATGATTATCACGCAATATCTCTCCAATATTCTGCCGATCTGTCGGAATGATTCGTTGCTGAACCCAAACCTTACTCCAATAGGAATTTACAGTTGTTTCGTTCTGTCTCACAAAAGAATCCAATAACAAAGGTAGTTCCCAGGGATCTGCCCCCTCCGGTAATTCAATATAGAATCTCTTTTCAAGTTCATAATAAAGAAGGTATGCCAAATCCTTTTGAATCTCAGCAGATTCATCTCGAATTGCAAAAA
>JAFUKH010000073.1 GCA_017467845.1 Lachnospiraceae bacterium
GAATTCTCGTGACATCTCCAATGGTACAGAACTCTGGGAATATGGACAATATGGTCTCCCACATTCTCTGCACCAAACACCGTTTGTATCTCTTCCGCCGTACGAATTACAAAATCAAAGTCCTGTGCTCCATCGTATGTGGATAAAAGCTTCAATTCTTTTGCAATATTGCTTCTCACCGCGGTAAAGTGACATATATAATTATTTGTTAACAGCAAATCCAAATTAAAATCCTGTTTTAAGTGAGGTTCGTAGTACTTTGAACCATCTCCGTTACATTTATCTTCATCGGAATAGAGAAGAATCTTCTCACATCCTGTTTTTTTCCCTTCTTCCACTGCCTCCGCCATATGATACAGCGCATCTGCTGTTAAGAGATCATCATGATCCAGCAGGGCAATATAATCCCCTGTGGCATATTCCATTCCCTGATTGGTATTTTCTGCGATTCCGGCGTTGTCCTTAAGCTCCACATAAGTGATACGTTCATCTTTATATTCTTCCGCAATCCTACGCAGATTATCTGACTTTCCGGCATCTGCCAGCACCAGCTGAAAATGGGGATATGTCTGACGAAGCACAGACTCTATCATCTCCCGGTAAAAGCCTTCCGGCGTATGATAAATGGGCACAATAATACTGAAACTCACCGGATGCCTCCACTGCTTCTCTCTCTGTCTGTCCAATTCTTCCATGCAAGGCTCCACATACACGTAATCGTCCTGTGCTCCTTTTCCTAACCGTTCCACTGCCGCATACAAAGTATCCTTTAATCCGTTCTTCTTTAAATAATTTATTGTTTTTCTCAGATTCGCCCGACTAAATTTGCTCATATATTCCTCAAAAACAGGGGCCATTACATAAATGCAACAGCCCCACAAAAATTATATTACAGTTCCTTCTTTAAATCCTCAGTTAACTGAGCAAGCTTTGCGTCTGCATCAGCAAGATCCTTACCTACAACACCCATATAGAACTTAATCTTAGGCTCAGTTCCGGAAGGTCTTGCACAGCACCATGAGTTATTCGGAAGCTCGAAGTAGAGAACATTAGACTTAGGAAGCCCTGTAGTGGTCTCTGCACCGGTCTCCATATCCACAATTCTGTCTTCCTGATAATCTCTGAACTTCAGCACCTTAGCATCGCCGATTGCCTTAGGAGGATTCTGACGAAGCTTATCCATGATTGCTGCAATCTGGCCTGCACCTTCTACACCCTTCATGGTGATGGTATACTGGCCTTCCTTGAAGTAACCATAGGTTTCATACATATCCAGCATCATATCCCATAAAGTCATGTTATTCTTCTTGCAGTAAGCAGCAACCTCACATAAGCACATAACTGCAACAATAGCATCCTTATCTCTTGCGTGAGTTCCTGCAAGACATCCATAGCTTTCCTCAAGACCAAATACATAGTTGTTTGAACCGGTCTGCTCGAAAAACTTAATCTGCTCACCGATGAACTTGAATCCGGTTAATACCTCGATTAACTTAAGGCCATATTTCTGGGAAATAGGAAAAGTCATGTTGGTGGTAACGATGGTGGTTACCATTGCAGGATTCTCCGGCATGGTATTTGTCTTAGTCTTCTCACGGAGTAAGTACTCAGCGATTAACATACCGGACATATTACCGGTAAATGCCACATATTCTCCGGTCTTAGCATCCTTAGCATATACACCGAGTCTATCTGCATCCGGGTCAGTTGCAAGAACGATGTCTGCATCCTTTTCCTTAGCTAACTTCAGAGCATAGGTAAATGCCTTTGGGTCCTCAGGATTCGGATAGTCAAGTGTGGTAAACTTAGGATCCGGCTTCTCCTGCTCAGGAACAACATATACGTTCTTAAAGCCAAGCTCCTTTAATACTCTCTGTACAGGCACATTACCGGTACCGCACAGAGGAGTGTATACAATCTTAATATCATCCGCAACTTCTTCAATGATTTCCGGATGAATAATCTGCTTTTTAAGCTCTACCATGTATGCATCGTCGATTTCCTTACCGATTACAACATAGAGACCTGCTGCCTTAGCTGCTTCCTTGTCCATGGATTTGCAATCATGGAAGTCCTTGATTGCCTGAACTTCGCCAATAATTTCCTTATCCTTAGGTGCGGTAACCTGTGCTCCGTCATCCCAATATACCTTATATCCGTTGTACTCCGGTGGGTTGTGAGATGCGGTAATAACGATACCTGCAGTACATCCTAAGGTTCTAAGTGCAAAGGAAAGCTCCGGTGTAGGGCGAAGTGCATCGAACACATATGCCTTGATTCCGTTAGCCGCCATGCAAAGTGCAGCCTCATCGGCAAACTCAGGAGACATAAAACGAGAATCGTATGCGATTGCAATTCCCTTATCTTTTACGCCCTGCTTTAAAATATAATTTGCAAGCCCCTGGGAAGCCTTTCTCACAGTATAAAGATTCATACGATTGGTTCCAGCTCCGATAACACCACGAAGACCACCGGTACCAAACTCTAATTCCTTGTAGAAACGATCTTCAATCTCAGCCTCGTTATCAGCAATTGCCTTTAACTCGTCCTTGGTTGCCTGATCAAAATAATCGTCGGTAAGCCAAAGCTTATACTCGTCCATATAACCCATAAATTAATCCTCACTTTCCTGACAATAAAATATCATCATGATTATATCATCATTTTTCTTTTGTGTATATCGCAATTTTCACTAGCGCAACGCAAAGTCGCTTCTGTCCAGAGAAAAATTGGGATTATAGTAAGGGTCGCCGGCCTCTAATACAGCCGCCCATTTCTCTCTAAACTGCGCAGATTCCCGGTTGTAACGCTCTGCCTTTTCGCCCTGGTCGTCCAACCCTCTGGAGATTGACTCGTAGTGATATAACTCCGCAAATGGAGTAAATACATTCAAGTATCCTTTTTCACGAAGCTTTAAGCAAAAGTCCACATCATTCAAAGAAATGGCAAAGCTCTCTTCCAAGCCTCCCACTTCGTTAAACTTATCCTTTTTCACCATCAGACAGGCTCCGGTTACCGCCGACATATTCTGGGCGTAGCAGAGACGTCCCATGTAGCCCAGATTCTGTACCGGAATCTTGTAATGGCTATGTCCTGCGGTTCTGTGAGCACCTAAGCCGATTACTACTCCCGCATGCTGAATGGTACGGTCCGCATACAGAAGCTTAGCTCCAACCGCCCCCACATCTTCACGCTGTGCATACATCAGAAGCTCTTCCATCCAGCTGGAGGTAATCACCTCAGTATCATTATTTAAAAGTAAAATGTAATCACCGGTGGATTCCTTCACACCAAGATTATTCACCGCAGAGTAATTGAAGGTACCTTCAAAAATCACAACCTTAATAAATTCATATCTATCTGTCAGCTGCTTATATAATTCCTTAATCTCAGCGGTGGTAGAATTATTCTCCACAATAACAATCTCATAATTATCATATGTGGACTTCTCCACAATGGAATTCACGCATCTGCGAAGATCATCAGCATGGTCCTTGTTGGCAATTACAATGGAAATCTTCGGATTTCCAAGAATCTGATAGCGGATGCGGAAAATGGTCTCACAGGCTCTGGTACTGGTGATCACAAAATGACTCATGCCCTTTTTCTTAAGATGGTCAGCGATGGCTCCCTTAGCTGCTGCAATGGCATAAGGCTTGGCGCCGATTCCCGCTGCCACACTTCCTTCGTGACTTCGCCAGTAATAAAGAAGCTTAGGCACATGCACTACCTTTTTCGCATTGGCGGTGAGACGTAAAATCATATCGTGATCCTGACTTCCGTCAAATTCCGTTCTAAAGGGCTCCGTTCCTTCCAAAAGTTCTCTCGAGAACACACTGAAGTGACAAATGTAATTGTTGGCACACAGGTTGTCCGGTGCGAAGTCCGGCTTAAAATGCATGGTCAACATTTTATCTATGGTAGCATCCCCACGGAAGGTGGTTTCATCACAGTAGATATAATCTGCGCCCCGCTCATTAATTACCTTCACATACTCATAGAGTACGGTAGGATGCAACACGTCATCATGGTCAAAAAGACCGATATATTCCCCTGTAGCCAGCTTATAACACTGGTTGGTATTTCCGGAAATGCCTTCATTTTTCAGAAGTTTCTGGTAAACAATCCTACCCTCGCTTCTGCTCTGATATTCTTTACAGATTTCTCCTACATAGGCATGGTCAGCGTCGGAACCGTCTGCCAGGCAAAGCTCCCAGTTTTCATAGGTCTGGTTCATCACAGAATCCAGCATCTCCGTAAGGAAATTCTTGGGGGTATTCCATAGGGGTACAAGGATACTGATTTTCACCATTCTCTCAAATTTAGTCTCTCTCTGACGTTTCGCCTCTTCCTCGGTAGGAAAGCTCTCCGTACCATAGGATTTCATCTGAGAAATCTGGTGTTGCTTATTCTTTATTTTTCTTAAGATATCCTTAGGGCCGCCGCAGCCGGCAAGACGCTGCTTCTGACGGATACCAAAATGGATAATGCTTCTGGCAGGCTTGGTTGCCTTCCAGAAAGCATTATTCTTAATCTTATCAATTTTGAACTGTAGCTCCTCATTATCAGACTCCAGAGCTACGATTCGGTCTGCAAGGTCTGCACACTTCTCATGCTCCTTCTCATAAAGCTCCTTGTAGTTAGGTTCTTGATTCATGTTTTTTCACTTTCCGCCTTGGCATGACATAGTATTCCTACAGAAACCCGCTCTCGCTTTGTGAAAAACGTAGCAGTACTAAACTCGTGAAAACAGGTTTCCACTCGTTAAGTGCTGACATTTTTCAAGAGTTTCTTTAAGGAACACTATGTCACTTCAAGGCTAGTTCTTGAAATATAATATCAATATTACTCACTCACCGTAATACTGCGGTTAGTGTAGTTCAGTAATTTACCCTTATTTAGCTTGTGTACTGCCAGTATCGCAACTTCATAATCACCCTGAGGCAGTCCACCACTTTGACACTCTACCCAGAAGCCGGACAGTGCCACATTTTTCTGGTCGGGCATGTTCTGTTCCAGATCCTGGCGATACTGCCGGGTTAGTTTCATCTGGTAGGCGTCTGATAGTTTCCCTCCAAAAGGAACAAGTACCAGGTATTTATCATAACAAGCATTATCATCGCCAAGAACCACCCCATACCCCCGGATCTGCCCGGGAACACTGGTGTCCGCCGTAGCCATGACACACTTGTCTATACGCACCTCTGCCTCCGCAAATGCAAAAGAAGTAGACTCTCCCTTCTGCATTCGGTTCCCCGCCGAAAAGTACAACGGTGCAAATCGGCTATCCAGACCATCCTTGGACAAGCCCTCCGGATAATAGGGGTCTTTCCCCAGCAAATCCGGGTGCATTTCATACAGCTTCGCCCGCTCTCTGAAAAGTCTCTCCAGCTTTTCCTTGGAAAGCTCATCATTTCCACGACTTAGGGACTCATGATGATAAGCAAAGTATTTATTTATTACCACATTCTGATAGCCCAGCTCATAGAGAGCAAAGCCCAGCTCCACATCATTATAGGCTACCGGCAGATGGGTCTTAAGCCCTCCCGCCTCGTGATATTTTTCTTTATCAATCAACAAGCACGCACCGGTTACAGCGATACAGTTGTGATTATATTTGTTTCTGCCAAAATAATAATTTTCGCTATCAGAAGCAAACTGACATTTATGCACAGGTCCCACCGGCAAATTCACAATACCGGCATGCTGAATCTTATCTGAATCCGGATACAAAAGCTTTAATCCCACGGCTCCCACATAGGAAAGAGAAGCTTTCTCCTTCATATATTTAAGCCAACCGCTCTTTACCATTTCCATATCATCATTTAGAAAGAGAAGATATTTTCCTGTTGCCTGACCTGCTCCCAGATTACACATTGCAGAAAAATCAAATTCCATTGGCTCATAAATGTATTTATGCCTCTCCAAAAGAACCTGATATTTCTCTCTGTTCTCCGGGCTGCTACCATTATCCACCACAATAATCTCGATGCCCTTTTGCTCCTCCAAAGATTTCAGACACACCGCCAAAACCTCCGGATTATCCTTGGACGGGATTACCACAGACACCTTACCGGCGTTGCTGGTCTTTGGCAAATTACTTCGCATCCTTGCCCCATAAAACTCCCGGACATTCTCTATCTTTTCGCCATGAAATAGCACCGCCTCCAAATGACCGATGCTCTCACACCCTTTTTCAAAACCGCCCGCGAGAGCAATCACAGGATCAACAAGTGCTCTCAATCCTGCCACACTTTCAATGACAGCCACGGAAATACCATCCCACTTTTCCAACCTCGGCAGGCGGATACCGGCCTTAGCCAACAGTGGAAGCCGCATTACAACCACGCTTCCCGTGTAGAAAAACTCCTGATACAAATCCGGCGACCATACCGGCTTATACCACGGTTCTACCCTTTTTCCGTCTTCAATAAAGTCCTCGTCACCATAAGCAATCTGTACATTCTTCTGACGGCTCATATATTCCCGGATAAGTGCAGGCGCATCCTTTGCAAGTGTTCCCCTACTATAAGTGAACACCACAAAATCCTCAGAATCTCCGGTAGGTGCCACTATCTGCCGCTCTGCCTCTACGCTCCTTACCCAGGTATCGTAGCTGAACTTCTTCCCGGACAGCTCCTGCTGATAATCCTTATTTAGTTTTTTTACCAGCATTTGCTTTATAAAGGACTTAATGCTCAAAATATACCCTCAACCTTAGAATATCTTCTTTACTGCTACCGCCATATCATTTGCCATGGAAAGCGGAATACGTACCACTTCCATCTTCACATACAGCTTATTACTTCCCTTAGGAGAAAGTTCACCGATGCCAATATTAATATTCGGATCCGTAGTAGGGAACACAATACTGGGCACATAACACTTCGTTTCCGAATCCACCGCCTTTGCCACCTTACCATTGGTGATCATCACTTTACGACTCTGAAGAGGAACACTTTCCCCATTAAAGGTCATCTCCAATATCTTCACCATGCAGCTATCCATGCAAGGGTCAATACGCAGCATCTTTACATTGCCGCTGACTTCCTGCTCAAACTCAATCAACTGCTCGCTCACATACGCATCTGAAAGGAAATAGGAGTTTTCCTCACTGTAACCGCTGCCACTGTCCTCATAAATCTGTACTCTGGACACACTCTGAGCCGATTTAAAGCCATCAATCCACTTCTGCGGCTCATGGAGGGCTCCACCGATTACATCCCTGAGCACCGCCATAGACATGCGCTTTCCGGTTACAAACTGCTGAAATTCCATCTCCTGTTCCCGGTAGCTTTCCGCATCCTTTTCTGTAATTTTCAAAGTATCGAGAACTTTTCCCAGGTCGATGGAATTACGTTTCTCATCCTCTAAAATATAACAATATATAGCGCGAAATGCTAATTCCTTGGTTGCAACTGCCTTTCCGAAGGTCCACTCATAGTCAATCAGAGTCCACTTGTCCCCATCCACCATGAGATTGGCAAATATCAAATCATAATCTGCCACAGGATATTCCTCGTTATATCCCACACGCTCTATATACTCTTCAAAAAGCTTATAAAAGCCTTCATAATCCTGCTTTTCCACACACTCATCCATCAGCTCGGATAGTGGTCTTCCTGACACGAACTCAAAAGCAGCATATAGCTCATCGCCATCCTCAACAATTTCGCACTTATTAATCTCTAAGACACTATCCTCATAACGCTTACAAAGATTCTCATAGGCAAGTGCCATGCTCTTTACATGTTCTGCAGCCTCCGGCGTTAAAGGATACTTGCGCACCTGCCGGTTACCGGCTTCATCCTCACAGATAACCGTCTTAATCTGATACTGTGGTGCTCTGTCGTTGGAATACTTGGTAAACTGTACCGGAAATCCACCGCCGATTACTGCCACATAAGAATTGGAAAATACAGAAAACAGACCGTCCTCCACAATGCTGTCAAAGGCATTCTTCTCATCAAATAAAAGCATACGGTCTCTGTCATAATTTCTTAAATTGTTGGAAAGCTCTCCCTTTCCCGGAAGATAACTGTCCGAATACACGCTTGTCATAAATTTATAGTCCGGGTACGGATAATAGAAGGTAGCATCCTCCACTCCACACCTTGCAAAAATCTGCTCCAGTCCCGGCCTTGAAAAGGTACGTACACCGCCTCCACGGGGATAATTCTCAATTCCGCTGAAGTAATCTCCCAGATGATCTTCCTTACATCCGGCAAAATATTTCAGTCCCAGCTTATTCTCGATGGCAATAACAATTCGTCCGCCGGGTGCCAAATGCTTCATCAAAATCTTTAGAAAATCCTCATAGGGAGTCTCACCGCCGATATATGCCTGTCCATATTCAAAAACACCAATCAAGCAAATGTAACTGAAATCCGCAGGAAGCTCCGGCTCAATATCCTTAAAGTTCCCTACATGAATGGTTACATTATCACACTCTGTATGGCGATAGGCGTTAATCATGCTGCGCTTCTTGGATAAGTCCACACAGGTCACGCTTCCCGCTTTACGGGAAAGTACCCCGGTAATGGCTCCACAGCCGCTTCCTACCTCAAGCACCTTATCCTCTTTAGTAAAAGGAATAAAATCCACAATATTCTCACGAAGAGGTGATAGATGGTATAAGATAGGCCAACTTTTTCTTTCCTCAATAATACGCCCGTATTCTACAGTGGAGCAATCCCGCGTAATCTGTAAAAGCTCATCCTCCACTACGCCATCGCAATAGAAATCCTCACCGGGATATTTACTTAAATCTAAAGTGATTTTACCAATCGTTTCCGTCATATCTATATCCTTTACTAGGAAGTCTTTATATAATCCGAAATCTCCACAACCTTACCATCATCGGACTTTGCCCCGTCCGTTACTATGGTTTCGGAGAACATATCGTAGTAACCTACCGTATTTTTATCTGACACAACTGTAATATTCAGCGCATCATACAATCTGTGATACACCTCAAAGGTATCTCCGTTGTATCCGGTTACACCAAAGGAAAGCAAGTACTCTCCGCCCTGCAGAGTCATCTTCTGCTTAAAGGTAATGTCCTTCACCATTCCCGGCTTCACACTATCTAAAAACGCTTTCTCTATCATTGTATTTGTACCGGTAATCTCTACGCCGATTGCATTCTTTACGGAAAAAGCAAAAATAGGTGCGGGCAAAGTATCATTAAAGCGCACACGCATATGAATGGTAAACTCGCTACCCTTTAAGATTGCATTGGTCTTAACGCCTCTGTCATCGGTTACATATACAGACTCAATAACTCCCTGCTTGGTTCCATACTCCAAAAGGTCCGGATTCTTTCCCAGGTCTGCTGCATCCGCATCTGCCACAGCTGCCTTTTTAATTCCCTCATCCTCTAGGAGATTGGTGCTTTCATCACTCTCATCCGTTGTATACTGTCCCACCAGTACGCGCTTATAAGTATCAATCATCTCCTTGGGAGAACCCTCTCCCAGAAGAGTTCCCTTATTGAGCAGATACACTCTGTCACAATATTTGCTGATACTGCTTAAATCATGACTTACGAAGACAATGGTCTTACCCATCTTCTTAAATTCTTCAAATTTGTGATAGCACTTTGCCTGGAAGAACACGTCACCTACCGACAAAGCCTCATCTACAATAAGAATCTCCGGCTCGATATTAATGGCCACAGCAAAAGCCAGTCGCACAAACATACCACTGGAATAAGTCTTACAAGGCTGATACACGTAATCTCCGATGTCCGCAAATTCTAAAATTGCAGGGAGCTTTTCATCAATCTCTTTCTCTGAGAAGCCCATCATGGTTCCGTTCAGGTATACGTTCTCAATACCATTGTACTCCATATTAAAGCCGGCTCCCAGCTCAAGAAGTGCTGAGATACGGCCGTTTACCTTTACATTTCCCTCAGAAGGATTCACTACACCGGTAATAATCTTAAGAATTGTTGACTTACCGGAGCCATTGGTTCCTATAATACCTACCGTTTCTCCTGTTTTAATCTGGAGACTGACACCATTTAGCGCATAATGCTTTTTAGCAGGTTTCTTGGATAGTCCAAAGGCCTCCTTCATACGATCCGACGGCTTGTCATATAATTTATATACTTTCTTAACGTTATCTACATCTATTGCAACTTTACTCATTCCAATCCTCATGCATATCGCAAGTCTCACTTGCGATACTGCCCAAATAGAAGAGTGAAAAATCTATGATTTTTCACTTTATAATTCTTTACAATACATCTGCGAAATGTACCTTCAATCTCTTAAATATCAAAGCACCGATACCAAAAAGTACCACGGTAAATATCCAGAAATACATGGTAGAATAAAAGTCTTCAAAGAACCATGTCTGTCCATAAATCGCATCACGGTACCCCTGCACAATATATACAAGAGGATTAATCTTCAAAAGATTTACTACATCACCATATTTGCTTACCAAATCATCCATATTCCAAAGAATGGGAGTTGCCCACATTCCAATTTGAAGAGCAATGTTAATAATCTGCGCCAAGTCCTTGAAAAACACCATAATTGCGCAGGTAGAATAGCACAGTGCCAACACAAAGATAAACAGGCATGCACTATAATAGAAAATCTGTAGCGTGTACAAAGTAGGAAAATAACCATAACACATTGCTACAATAATCAGTACACCCACAAAGAACGCATGGATAAAGGTAGCACCGATAACCTTTATGATGGGGATAATACTAATCTTAAATACCACCTTCTTTACCAGATAGCTGTATTCAATGAGTGCCATTGTTCCATGGTTTAACGCCTCGCTGAAATAAAACCATGGCACAAGTCCGGCTGTCAGAAACAGCACAAAAGGAACCTCTACTCCGGCACGAAGTTCCGGCCCTTTGCTGCCAAAGACTTTGTCAAATACCAGAAAGTACATCAGCACGGTTACTACCGGCTGTGCCATTGCCCATACAGCCCCCAGATAGGATCCGGCATATCTCTTCTTAAAGTCATTCTTGGATAATTTCCAAATCAGGTGCCTGCTCTGCCAAAGTTCCACCGGAAGAGTGGTAAACTTCTCATAAAACCGCACAAATATAATGCAGGATACCACAATGAGTGCGCAGGAAATCACTTTTTTAACAAGCTCTTCCTGAGGATCCGCAAAGGGATTATGATGTACCACAATAATGGTCATCATAAGCACTGCCACAAATATAAAAATTGCAATAACACCTTTTTTTGAAAAACGTGGTTTCTTTTTCAGCTGCATTAACAATACTTCTCCTGATATTTCTCAAATGGTTCATGTACCTTATCCTTTTCAGAAAGGATGATTTCCATTCCTTCCGGAATCGGCCATTCTACACCGATGGCAGGGTCGTTATACATAAGGCCACCCTCGTCGCCCGGATGATAAAAATCGGTTACCTTATAGCAGAATTCTGCATAATCAGACAGAACCAAAAAGCCATGTGCAAATCCCTTAGGAACAAAAAACTGCTTCTTATTCTCTTCCGAAAGAAGTACTCCCTTCCACTGTCCAAAGGTTGGAGAGCCTTTCCTAAGGTCTACTGCCACATCAAAAACTTCACCCTTAATTACACGTACCAACTTATCCTGAGGATAATTTATCTGGAAATGAAGTCCTCGAAGCACACCTTTCTTCGATGCAGACTGATTATCCTGCACAAATTCCACATCAATACCGGCTTCCTTATAGTCGTTATAATTATATGTTTCTACAAAATAACCTCTTTCATCACCGAAAACAGTTGGTGTAATCACCTTTAAGCCTTCGATTTCACATGTTTCAACTGTAATTTTGCCCATAATTTACCTCTTCTAATAATCTTCTTTTAGGTAGCTGATATCTAAGTCTACACGACCTTCAATACCGTCCACTTTACCACTGGAAGTGTACTGCCACATCTCATAATACCCCTCATATTTGGGAACACTTCGATACTCAGCCAACCAGATAACATACTGATCCAGCTGCTCCGTGTGCAGATTGTTATTCAGCCAATTGCGGCTGGCATATACACCGGCCGTATATCCGGAATTCTCTACAGTACGGCAGAATGCCTCGCAGACCAGCGTTCTGGTATTCACATCCAGACCATCCGCTCTACCGTTACCACCTGCACCCTCTGTATCAATATAAATCGGATAGGTCAGCTGATAATCCTCCACCAGTTGAAGAACCATGGATGCTTCTTCCACCGCTTCAATCTCGTTGATTGCCTGGGTAAAGAAATATACACCTACATCAATTCCGGCATTAATAGCACCTCTGATATTTGCTTCAAAGTAAGGGTCCACAATAAGGCTTCCCGTAGTAGAACCACGGTATCCGGCTCTGATAATAGCAAACTGCACACCTGCATTTGCCACCTTTTCCCAATCGATTTCCCCCTGCCACTTGGACACATCGATACCGACCTGGGTATTCTTGCTGCCCGCCTGAAGCTTCTTCATCTCGGTCTTATCCGCATCATCAAGAGCGTCCTTAACACCGGTATCTTCCAACTCTGCATCAATTTCTTCTTCCGTCTTAATCAAAAGAGAAATATCATCAATGGGTACATATTCCACTTTATCTTTTACATAAATCTTGGTTGAATTGGTAGGAACCTTGTAGCCCACCATGGGATTTAAGGACACATGATAATCACCGGATACAATATCCCCAATATAGATTACTCCATCCTTGTCCAAATCCTTGTATTCACCCAGCTCCTCCACTTCAATGAAAAAGCTTTTTCCGGTCACTGGCTGACCGTCCTGTCCTACAATCTGTATACGCAGATCCCTCTCCACACTGGTTACCATCAGCGACAGGCGATTGGAATCATCCTGCACCATCCCCATAAAGGAATCGGCATCTACATCAAAAAAAGTAGGATCATCTAAAAACGCTGACAAATCATTTCCAATCTGGTTGGAGTCCTTACTCTCTTCCACTGCCTCTGAAGGCATAATAAGAGATGTATTCACGTTGGCAGGCTTTTCCTGATTCACCAGAACCACTAAAAATACTGCAATGGAAATCACTGCCAGTGCACTAACAATACATAAGCGTTTCAGCTTAGAGTCCATTTGCTACCTCAACTAAATATTTACCGTACTCAGTCTTCATTAATGGTTCCGCAAGCTTTAACAGCTGCTCCTTGTCAATGAATCCTCTCTTATATGCGATTTCTTCAATGCAGGATACATAAAGTCCCTGACGCTTTTGGAATGCCTCTACGAAGTTGGCTGCCTCAAGAAGTGCGTCATGATTACCGGTATCCAGCCATGCAAAGCCACGTCCCATGGTCTCTACGCGGAGAGTTCCTCTGCGTAAATACTCGTTGTTGATAGAGGTGATTTCGATTTCTCCTCTTGCAGATGGCTTTACATTCTTAGCAATCTCTACTACATCATTATCGTAGAAGTAAAGTCCCGGAACTGCATAGTTGCTCTTAGGATTTGCAGGCTTCTCCTCGATGGAAAGTGCCTTACCCTCTACATCAAATTCAACTACACCATACTCTCTCGGGTCACGTACATAGTAACCGAAGATGGTTGCTCCGCTCTCTCTTGCTGCCACTTCGCGCAGAAGCTTAGAGAAGCTCTGACCATAGAAAATATTGTCTCCCAGTACAAGTGCCACCCTGTCATCTCCGATGAATTCCTCACCGATGATAAATGCATCAGCAAGTCCTCTGGGAGTCTCCTGTACAGCATAATGAATATCCATACCCAGCTGGCTGCCGTCACCTAAAAGTTCCTTAAATACAGGTAAATCTCTGGGGGTAGAAATAATAAGCACCTCTCTGATACCTGCCAGCATCAGGGTTGATAAAGGATAATAAATCATGGGCTTATCATATACCGGCATAATCTGCTTGGAAATTGCCTTGGTTAACGGGTAAAGACGGGTGCCTGAACCACCTGCTAAAATAATACCTTTCATGTGTTTTCTCCTACTTTCTTCTTAAAACGAGCAAAAGGCCAGAGGGGTTTCTCTCTTGGCCATTGCATTCTTATTTATTTCTCATACATATCGTTGTAATACTTCTGATAATCACCACTGGTTACGTTCTTCATCCAGTCCTCGTTCTCAAAGAACCAGGCGATAGTCTTCTTAATACCATCCTTGAACATGGTCTCCGGATACCAGCCGATTTCTTCCTTAATCTTGTCCGGAGCAATGGCGTATCTTCTGTCATGTCCCTTACGATCTTCCACGTAGGTAATCAGGTCAGTGCTTACCAATGCCTTTCTCGGATCACCTTCCGGAAGCATCTCCTGAAGAGTCTCAATGATAATATTGATAATTTCGATGTTCTGCTTCTCATTGTGGCCACCTACATTATAGGTTTCGAACAGTCTTCCCTGCTCCTGTACCATATCGATTGCCTTTGCATGGTCTTCTACAAATAACCAGTCACGTACATTCTTACCATCGCCGTATACCGGAAGCTTCTTGCCCTGAAGAGCGTTGTTGATGATAAGCGGAATCAGCTTCTCCGGGAACTGATAAGGTCCGTAGTTGTTAGAACAGTTAGTGATGTTCGCAGGGAACTTATAGGTGTCCATATATGCCTTTACCAGCATATCGGAGCTTGCCTTACTTGCAGAATATGGACTGTGTGGATCATAAGGGGTTGTCTCATAGAAGAATGCATTCTCATCATCCGGAAGAGAACCGTATACTTCGTCGGTAGAAACATGCAAGAACTTCTTACCCTCTTTAAAGCTACCATCAGGAAGCTCCCACGCTTCCTTTGCACAGTTTAACATTACCGCAGTACCGAGTACGTTGGTCTGAACAAATACCTCCGGGTTACGAATGGAACGGTCTACATGACTCTCTGCCGCAAAATGCACAACTCTGTCGATATCGTTCTCCTGGAAAATCTTACGGATAGCATCCTTATCGCAGATATTTGCCTTAACGAAGGTATAGTTATCTCTACCCTCTACCTCCTTTAAGTTCTCTAAGTTACCTGCATAGGTAAGAGCATCCACGTTGATAATGCGGATCTCGTTATCATACTTTTTAAACATATAGTGAATGTAATTAGAACCGATAAATCCGGCTCCTCCGGTTACTAAATAAGTTCTCATTTTTATTCTCCTTATAATGGACATATTTTCTTGAATTATAACACATCCTTTGTCCGCAAACTAGCATTTCTTGCCGTAATTAAGATTTTCATAAGAAATTAGAGGGCGAATCTGCTTCTTTTTTTGCAAATCGCCCTCTAAAACATAGAATTAATATCCTAAGTAACTCATATTCAAGTCAACATTTCCGTCGATACCGCTTACCTTACCGGTATCCTTATACTGCCACATATCATATCTTCCGGTATAAGTCGGTGTGGATGCATACTGTGCCAACCAAATCTTATATCCGTTTAAAGCAGATACATCAATCTTATTGGTTAACCATGTCCTGTTTGCGTAGATACCGGCTGTATAACCATATTTCTCAATAGTCTCACAGAAGGTTTTGCAAATTGCGGTTCTCTCCTCCTTGGAAAGTGAATCTGCACGTCCACCACTGGGTTCAACGTCCAGGAAGATTGGGTAAGAGATTCTATATTTCTTCACTAGATCAAGCACCATGGATGCCTCCTCCAATGCCTCTGCATTGTCAATGGCCTGTGTAAAGAAATATACGCCAACCTTAAGTCCCGCATCAGTTGCACCTTCAATATTGCTCTTGAACTTAGAATCCTCGATTAGTGCTCCCTGAGTAGAACCTCTATATCCGCAACGAATAATAACGTAAGATACGCCGGAATTCTTAACTGCATTCCAATCGATGTTGCCATTCCACTTAGAAACATCAATACCCATGACGCCACTACCGATTACCATACTACCGTCGCTGGCGAAGTTATACTTCACTCCCTGGATAACCTGTTCCCCGGTAACCTTCTTACCGGACGCATCATAGAAATAAACCTTACCATTTCGCGTCTGCCATCCGGTATATTTCGCATTGCCCAGTACATAGAATTTAGACGCAGAATAATAATCTGCATAGGTTGCTTCTCTGTAATCTGAACCATCATACACATATACCTGTGCACCGGAATCTGCTGTAACAAGCTTTGATGTGGTATCCGTCATCGGATGTGTAAGTACAGTCACCTTACATACCTGCGAAATCACATCCTCGCCTTCAATATACTTTACCGTAATGTCCGCAGTACCTGCAGCCACACCGGTCACGGTTACCTTGGTTCCGGATACCGCAGCAGTTGCCACGTTGGTATCGGAAGAGACTGCCTCAATTTTGTATTCACTTTCAGGTACACTTGCATTGGTAATAAATACTGTAATCGTATCCTGCATAGTGGAATACACTGTCATATCCACGGTATGAAGCTGAATCTGCATGTCTGCAACTTTAACATATACCTGTGCGGATGCCATTGTAGCATCAGTTCCGCCTTCTGCGTAATTCACCATTACATTAATATTTGCTTCACCATCTGCCACGGCAGTAATTGTTACTGTACCGTTACTATCAATGGACGCAGTCGCAACTATACCATTGCTGGAAGAAACTGTATATGCCAGCTTCTCATCCTGTAAAAATCCGGTAATACCCGTCACCTTCACTGTAGCAGTTTTTCCTTTATGCATCAAAACAGACGACTTGTCCAAGGTAATGGCTCCCTTGGTTAACAGTGGCGTAGGCGAAGGGGACACCGATGCATCCGGTGGAGAGACCGTAATTACTCCGTTACCCGTATTTCCGGTAAAGAACTTTCTTAGTGAGAACAATCCTGTACTTGCCACAGGAAGCTGTGGTGCCTTAATGGCATCCTTACTTACCTCTTCGTAAGAAGCTTCCACTACCGTACTTTCCACCCAAGTCACTGTATCACTTAAATACTCTTCTACTTCCGTATCCTTCTGGGCAGTATCTTCCTTTGATACATCAATCTCAGATTCGTCCTTAATCTCATTGGATACGTCCACCTTCTGAATAACAATTTCGCTCTTTACTTCAGCCTTATTGGTAGCCTGGGGCAAATCATACTTATCGTACTTTCCACCTTCCAGAGCCAAGGCAGTTACTTTGTACTGACCCGGCGTCAGTTTCTTTTTATAGATAATACCATCCATATCATCATCGGACCACATGCTGGTATTACCATCCGGATCTGTAACCTCTACACTGAATGGCACATTTCCTACCAATTTACCTGAATCCTTATTTACAAATTTAATCTTCAAATCCTTCTCAATGGAAGTCAATGTCATACCGACACTAACCTCATTGCTATATTCAGACTCATTGTATTCCGTATTAGAATCCTCTGCCTTTAAAGCATCTTCCAAAGCCTGCAGACGTCCCTGTTCCTGTCCTGCCACTGCTAAAAGCCCTGACTCACCAATCACCTCTATATCTGACAGTTGGTTTCCAACTGCAAGATAATCTCCGGATACTGCTTCATCCTTTGGATTCAGAATGAATATTCCGGCAATAAGAATTGCCACTAACACAAGGGCAGCTCCACCAAAGGTAATCAACTTATCAACCCATGTCATGCCACCAAAGAAACCGCCCTCGTCTTCTTCGTCATCCTCTTCATAGTACTCTTCTTCGTAATAATCTCCCTCGGCCTCTTCAGCGTACACTTCTTCTTCGTAGTACTCCTCCTCAGCCTCTTCAGCGTACACTTCTTCTTCGTAGTACTCCTCCTCAGCCTCTTCAGCGTACACTTCTTCGTAGCACTCCTCCTCAGCCTCTTCAGCGTACACTTCTTCTTCGTAGTACTCCTCCTCAGCCTCTTCAGCGTACACTTCTTCGTAGCACTCCTCCTCAACTTCCGAGGCTTCCATTTCTACATCCTCGTCCGCGTATTCCATATCCTCGTCATAAACGGATTCTTCTGCAAACTCCGTGGCCTCATCCCACTCTTCGTAGAATTCTGTATCTATATCTTTTTTTCGTTTAAAAATATTCGCCATTTTTATAACCTTTCCCAGAAAAATATACTTGTTAAGTATAGCATTCATTCATACTTCAATCAAGTGTTACCAAAGTTTTACAATTCTTAAAGTTTTCTTATGTTATGGACATTCCAGGCATATAATAGTAAAATAACAAGAAATATCAACTTGATTGAGGTAATGAATGAAGCAGATTAAAGATTTAGAAATAATTGACTTAGATGCTGAAATGCCGGAAGACAAGCCTATACCGGAGGATGACTCTTGGGAAAAAGAAGAGCCTGACGAAGAAGAATTGGATGATGAAGAGCATCCTGATTTAATGGATATATTGACCGGAAAAGTAGGCCACATTCTTTTTGCACTGATTATTCTGGTTTTCTTAGGACTAATTGTGTACAAATTCTTCACTTGGGGCACCACTGTCAAATCGGACTATGATCCCAATAATATCAGTGATGATTACGAAATTGAGGTGTTGGATTACATTCCTCCTCATACGAATGAGACAGGTATTGTAGGTGTAGACGACGGCAAGACAACTATTGTAGCTTTCGGTAATGCACCGTTTTCTGATGACCGTGATTCTGAAAACAGTTTAGCAAGTCTGATTGAGCAGAAGACCGGTGCCACTGTTATTAATTGTTCCGTTGCAGACAGCTATCTTGCTACTGTAGGTGAGACTATTCAGAGCACAGATGATCTCATGGATTTATTCAATTTCTATTGGTTAGCCACACTTGCCTGTCTGGACAACGAAAAAATATACATTCGTGATGAAAATGAAACGAATACGTTACCGGCAGAAGCGTTTGAAACTGTAGAAAAAATAAAGGCGATTGATTGGAGCACTGTCGATGTCATCACCGTTATGTACGATGGTAGCGATTATCTGGACGGTCGTGAGTGTTATGACGCAAGTAACCTTACCAACATCCGGACCACTTACGGTAACCTTTGTGCAGGAATCGAATTATTCCAGCAGACTTACCCCTATATCCGTATCATTGTAATGTCACCAACATATGCTTATGGTATTAACGAAGAAGGTGAATACATCAGTAGTGACATCCAGATTTATAACGAGTTCCCTCTTTCCACATATGCAGGAATGATGGAGCGTGGCTCTTATCTGCACAGCGTAACTTATCTGGACCATATATACGGTACTGTTCACGAGGATAATGCAAGCCAATATCTTATCGATCACATCCATTTAAACGAACAGGGTCGCGACGCTGTTGCGGAACGTTTTAAATATGCATTGGAATATTATGATTAAGCAAAAGTGACTGTCGCAAATGCAGGAATTGATTGGGGGAGAATGTTGTGCAGAGAACACCTCCCACAATCAACTTTTGTATTTTGCAACAACCCCGTTTTTATAATCCTATATAAAATGTAGTGTCATGATAAATGTCATATCCATCTATGGTATCGTACAATACAATGCCATAAGCTTCCAAATCTCCGATAAACTCTATTTCTTCCGGAACAATGATAAAGTTACACGGTCTATCAGATCCGTATTCTTTATCCTTGGTCCAAAAAACAAACTCATCTACGTTAATTTCTCCACTTGAAATCATATCCAGAATCGGATGGCCATTTCCCCATCGTGACACAAGCACTTCTCTTCCATAAGGCATACAGATTGTAGAATCATACTGACGTACATACTGCACCATTTCTCTGGGGAAAGCAGCCGTCACCTCTCTGCCTTCAACAGCTATAGTATCACAAATCTTTACTACCGTTTCCGGAATATGATATACATTTTCCGCCACCGAAAAATACTCATTCGAATAAATCCATCTTCCGGATACTGCAATCAGCACAATGCAACATCCTACAAATATTCCCCTCGCCGCTCTCTGTAAGGAAGCATAAATACATGTTACCGTGTATGCAATCGTTATTGTCATGGGTACAATCCATAAAAAACGATAATATACTTCTTCTCCGATAATCCCATAGACCACATTTACAAACAATGGATTAAAATATAATAACAAAATGAGTATCGGAAAATACAAAAACAAGATTCTTTTAGAAGAATCCCTCTCCTTTATAAAAAGATACAGAAGCGATATTATGAACCATCCGACAATGATTCCGCTTCCCATATACGTCACAAACAACTCTACCGCATCATTCCACATATCAAGTCCTATCCCAAAACAAAATATAACAATGCAAACACCGCTGCCGGAGCGCAACATAACGCCATTTTAATCACCGGTACGATTTTCTTATATACTAAAAGCACGCAAATTCCCACGCAGCCTACCATTGCACAAGACAAAAAAGTTCCAAGAGTAGTACAAAGACACGCAGCTGTTGTAGTCGCCGTCAAAAGCAGCCAGATAACTGCACTGTTCTTTTTTCCTTCCTGAATCTGCCTCAAAATGATAAGCAGTAAAAACAGCAACATGGGTATAATAATGGAACCGATTGCTGCTTTTCCCTGTCTGCTTCTGGCAATCATAAAATTCTCCGGTGTTCTGGAGGAGTAGTCTCCAAATAAAACTAAAAATGCTACAATGTCCAGAAAAATCGGTATCATCGCGCTTTTCTTAGTAAATAATTGCGTTCCTACAAGATAAAAAACCAAATAACTTAAAGCAATCAGATATGCTGCTATAATCACATGGGAAACCGTTGCCGTATGAAAGCCTGATATTCTTGCCAAAAAAGTAATCCATATCGGAAACGGTGCAAGACCATGACGAATATCCAACTCCGTTACGCCGGTAGAATAGGGACTTTTCTGATACATTGTATTACTATCATTCGTTATTTCCGATACCGCCACATAAAAAGCATCGTCGCCATCTGCATATGCAAGCACTACTGCGCATACTAACTGCATTACAAGTAAAACACAGAATCCAATCCAGCCCCTCTTTTCAGCAACGTCCATTGCACGCTTTTCTCCAAATCTCAATGGATATTTCTTAAAAGAAAGCATTCCACACAGAAACAAAACTGCAGAAACAGTCAAATAACCGATTACTACCAGTCCAAAGCTTTCCTGCCTTATCACGCAGGGAACACAAAGCAATTGGAATACCGCCCACAGAAGCATGGTTCCGCTCATAAAACGGAACACTACAGAATTACTATATTCACTATTCTTTCCGCTAAAAATACTCCCCACAAACACCGGTAATATTCCCAACCAAAAAACAAGTATCAAACATCCTAAAAATACCATTCGTTACTCATCCTTATTTTCTGTTTTCTTCAAACACCTCAAGACATATCCCATCCACAAAAACTGGACAAACGCCAAATTCTTATAATCAAAGAGCCCGGCTCCTTGCAGCACCAAGCACAGAACCGCTGCCTCCAGCAAAAGAAGTATTCGTATATCTGCCTCTCTATAATCAATTCCATACAATATTGCAGTCAGGATACTCAATACAGATGCCATACAATAAAACACAACACTATATCCCCAATAGAAGAATGTATATTCTCCCATATGCTTTGTTAATGTTCCATAATTATGACCTGTCACAGCATCATATCCTAATCCTTGCAATTGAAGCGTTGATACCAAAAGAGGAAAATTATACCCCGCAACATCCCATATCATATTAGTTACATTAGACTTGGTATAATTCAACAATCCGTATGTTGCCAATTCATAGCACACGGAATTTGCAATATCTTTATCTTTATAACGTTCCAATAGCGATGGATACAGGATTGTCTCAATCCCATCAGCAACTCTAACAGCTTCCCTGGTCTCCAGATAACCGACCTCATCCAGCAGATCCTCCGGTATATTCAATATATCTCCGTTTAGCTGCGGATAACAAAATCGACTAACCATCTGCGTGGCTAAGGAAGCTTGCTCTCCGCTCAGCCCACAGACTCCAAGCAC
The DNA here is from genome assembly GCA_017467845.1 of Lachnospiraceae bacterium. Taxonomy (GTDB): domain Bacteria; phylum Bacillota; class Clostridia; order Lachnospirales; family Lachnospiraceae; genus Acetatifactor. The sequence continues at coordinate 21,841 of JAFUKH010000073.1, forward strand.
TGCTAAAAGCGTAATTAAAAAAACGCTTAACTGCATCTTTCCTGAAGAATACCGTTCTTTCAGCCATAATACACCAATCAAAATAAAGCAAAACAATACTAAGACTCCAGAATGTTTATCCGCACTCAGACATGTATGCAGGACATTCGGCATGGCCAAAGTTCCCAATGTTCCCCAAATGTACAGACACCTGCTACCTTCTCTGTTCCATAAACGCAGGAATATATAACCAATGCCTCCACACACAACCATACAAGCAACTGCTCTTACAATCGTTCCTACCGACTCTGCATTCCTAAGCCACAGAGCTAAGCCGATTGCTCCTAAAACAACCTGTATTCCCAGCCCCAGTAAAAGCACATATTTAATTATTTCTCTCAAATGTACTTTTACATTTGCCATTGCTAATTCCTTTCTTCGTAGAAGGCCTTCACCTGCTCACAGATATAATCTACCTCATCCAAAGTCAACTTATAGGACATGGGAAGTCTGGTCAATCGCTCACTTTCCTTGGTAGTAAACAAATCCTGTCCATGGAAACGGCCAAACTTTTTACCTGCCGGAGCTGTATGAAGAGGAATATAATGGAACACACTCATGATTCCCTTTTCCTTCATAAAGCTAATGAAAGCAGTTCTTTCCTCAATGTCTGCGGTCTTAATATAAAACATATGAGCATTATGTACACATCCTTCCGGAATGTACGGAAGCTCAATACATCCTTTATCTGCAAGGGGCTTTAACAATTCATAATAACGATTCCACAACGCCAATCTGTGGTCATTGATTTCCTCTGCCATCTCCAGCTGTGCATACAGATATGCTGCATTCATATCGCTGGGGAGATAAGAAGAACCATAGTTCACCCAGGTATACTTATCAATCTGTCCGCGATAGAACTTACTGCGATTTGTCCCCTTCTCACGGATAATTTCTGCCTCTTCCACATATTTTTCATCACGGATAAGAAGGGCACCGCCTTCACCCATACTATAATTCTTAGTCTCATGAAAGCTGAACGCACCAAAGTCACCGATGGTTCCCAGTGCCTTACCTTTGTAGGTAGACATAACGCCCTGGGCCGCATCCTCAATTACTACAAGATGATATCGCTCTGCAATATCCATAATAGTATCCATCTCACATGCTACACCGGCATAGTGAACAGGTACGATGGCTTTGGTCTTTTCCGTGATGGCTGCCTCAATCAACTTCTCATCAATGTTCATGGTATCCGGTCTGATATCCACAAAAACAGGCACTGCCCCACGAAGAACAAATGCATCTGCAGTAGAAACGAAGGTATACGCCGGCATAATCACTTCATCTCCCGGCTGAATATCCGCAAGAAGAGCAGCAAGCTCTGTGGCATGTGTGCAGGAGGTTGTCAAAAGACACTTGGTCGTTCCAGTCTTTTTCTCAATCCACTCATTACATTTCTTCGTGTATGCCCCATCACCGCAGATTTTCTGATTCTCTACACAATCCTTGATGTATTCCATTTCCTTTCCGGTAAAAGGTGGTATGTTAAAATTAATCATATTAATCTCTCCTTTTATGATTTACATCTCTGCCATAAGCAGAAGAAACTTATCATTTCCAAATGCTGCTTTATAGCCATATTTTTCAATCATTTCATTAATCAGAAGTCCTTTTTTATCATTGAAATCCGTAATATTTGTCTCACGATTTAAAATAATGACAGGACATTCTCTTCCATTTTCATCAATCTCTCTCTGCAACTGGGTCATAACTTCTTCCATCACTATATAATTGTAGGAGCGAAGATCCGCCCAAGGACTGAGCACACAGGGCATCTCCAGATAAAATGACAAGGAGGGAATGCTTCCATACAGAAGGACTTCCTTTCCCTTCAAATTGGTTTCTTCCACAAATTCCGAAATCTCGCTTAAAATCACTGCTTTTTCTTCATCTGTTTTAATCCACTTTAAAGTATCGTTATTTTCTACATAGGTAGTATGTTCCTTACCGCCGGTCGCCTCCGTAAAGACATATCTGACACTGAATCGCACACTCTGATATCCCAATACAAGAATCACCATGCAGATTACCAGTTTTGCAGGAATACTGCTTAACCTCAGCTTCTTAACCTTAAACTTTGTAGGAAACTGTCTTACAAATCTCCAAAGCAGCCATAAGGTAACCGGAGCTGCCACATACAGATTGTTCATTGCTGCAAACAGCTGATTATTACTTCCCAGCGGAGTCACCAACACTGTCAAAATATTTAATCCACAAAGCAGCTTCTCCTGCTCTGTAAACTCTTTACCAAAAATCACTATAATCCCAATGATATGAGTTGCCCACAGGAAAAAAATTGCCCACTGGAACACGCCGTATAAGTTATCGTACCACGGCAGCAACACACCAATTTTGTGGAACCACCACACAAGTACCGCTATCACCCCCACGCTCAATGCAACGGAGATTACCTGTAGCCTTTCGGGAATCACTTTATAAATAACCATCCCCACAACCACTGCGACCACCAGATACAATACCCACTGTAGGTTACCAACGTAACTGTCTATCTGCCCACGAATCATGGAAAACACGGTGTAGTCTGACGCTTCGGAAGGCATACTCAGGAGACGGATGATGCCGTGTACATAGTCTCCCACACCGTCTCGTAAGGCCACTACTCCAAGTCCTGCTCCCACTCCGACCAAATATCCGACAACACAGGTAAATGTCTGGTTGACAACCCTTCCAATCTTTTCCTTACGAATAATTGCCATGGCCCAAACAGCCAAAATCAGAGAAACCTGAGCAAGATTTGAAAACCTCACAAACAAATTCAGTCCAAGGCACACTCCTGCAAGAACAAAATACAGTCTTGAAAATTTCGACTCCTCTCTCAGAGCAAGGTAAAGCAGAATCACTGCCACATCCATCAAAATGTAGGTCAGATAATTGTACAGAAGTGCCGTTGGGCACCAGGAAAGACACACCGCCAGAAACTCTCCGGCAAAAACAATCCACTTTGGGAGCTTTACTACCTCCACACAAAACCAGAAGCCCAGCACCGCCAATACTGATAAGGTCAATCCCGTATACAGATTTAGTCCCAGATAGGTATCCCCTAACGGAAGCTTAGTAAACAGATTCCCTAAGAGACTGGCAAAGTAGGTGCTGAAATACCACATAGAATCCATATTCTCAATGTAGGTAAAATTCGCATAATTATAACCGGTATCCCACAAATCCACACCATGAAAGATATGCCTCAGCGGATATACAAACAGTATGGCCTTCATGATAAATTTTATAATCTCATCTTTGATATTAAGCTGTTCTTCCACGTTTCTTCCCCCCAAAGCTTTTTCACCGTTTCAAATAGTAAACCGCGGAACATATCCACTAATACGCCGATTACAAATACCAAAACTACGGAAACTACGGCTCTCATAACCATAAACCACACAGGTTCTCCAAGATCGGCCCCACACCAGGCAGGCCAGAGCCAGCGAATCTCCACATGCTCATGTAATAAATATACACCAAAGGTATAGGGAGCCACCTTGCAAATCAGCTTCGCAAACTTTCCCTCACCACTAATATTCCACTTAATAAATCCACAGAAAAGTGCCACTGCAGCAAACAAATTCATAATATGATTGTAGTGGTATGCATTCTGTACAAAGCTTTCCAGTGCACCGGTCTTAAGGCACACAATTCTAAGCAGCATTGTCCATCCAAAAATCGCAAGCACTCCCAATACATAACACAGAACGCTCTTTTTACAGGTACTGAAAAAAGGAATCCCGTAAAGCCTGATATAAGCAGCCACCAAAAACACGCACATAAACCAAAGTGCATCATATCCCAGACTGTCTAAGGTCAGCTGCACCGGAATAACAGATTTCGGCACTGATATGAACAAAAGCAAAAGCGCAATCGTAATCTGCAGCTTCTTCTTCTCCATGGATTTTGCAGCACACGCCAAAAGCGGTGCAAAAAGATACATAAGCACATAGGCCGTTGCAAACCAATACTGCTCCATATGAATGGGCAAAACATACTGTGCCAGACGATAAATCCCCAATTCTCCCAGAGGTATCATTCCTATCGTCACCAACACCACCGAAACTAAAATACTGTAAAATAATACCTGACAAATCAATTCTACCAGACGTCCCGGCTTAAAAGAAGATTCCACCAGAAAATAACCGCTGATTAACATATATACATTTACAGCCACAATACAAAACGCCTCCATAAACCAGGCAACGTAGCTATTAATTCCAAATTCTCCTGTCAAGGGCTGAAGAAAATTCCCTTTCGAAAGGTAATGAAGCATCACTACCATCATCATAGAAATGATTCGCAACAGTTCTACGCTCACTATCCTCTTTTTCATGGTAGTGCCCCCCTTCTCTTATCGACGCTTCCAGGCGCCAATCACCTCGCCCTGCACATTCTCGGTCACATTGCTGATAATATATTTGGGTCTTCCTTTTACCTCTTCATATATTCTGGCTATGTAATGTCCGATAATGCCGAGACTCAGCATGATAAAACCACCAATAATCAAAATCAGCAGAATCACAGTAGTAAAACCTTCCACCGCAGTTCCCATCAGATATCTGACAAGAGTCTGCACCGCCAGCACAACACTGAATAAAATAGAAAACATTCCCATCACCGTTACAAGCTGTAGTGGCAAGGTACTAAAGGATGTTGCATTAGTAATAGCATAACGTAGAAGACTGACAAATGACCACTTACTCTCTCCGTAGACGCGCTCCTGCACCTCATATTCCACGGTAATGGTATTAAAACCGGCCCAGAAGGATAAAGCACGGAAAAAGGTATTTTTCTCCGGCAGCTCTAAAAGCACATCCACAACCTTTCGATCAATCAACTTAAAATCTGAAGAGGAATTCATGTCCATTTTAATCAGATAACTCATAATCTTGTAGAAAAGTCCTGCACTCAATTTATATCCAAGACTCTCCTTACCGCGACTGCTCTTGATCCCCTCTACCACTTCATAGCCTTCCTGCCACAGTTTCCACATCTGTGGAATCACCTGCGGTGGGTGCTGCAAATCACAGTCCATTACGATTACCGCATCACCGGTGGTAATCTGAAGCCCCGCAAAAATCGTGGCTTCCTTTCCAAAATTACGGCTAAAGCAGGCACCCTTAATGTGAGGATTCTCCTTGGCAACCTTTTCAATTTTTTCATAAGTTTTATCCTTAGAACCATCGCTAATAAATACCAGCTCGTAATCAATCTGTTCCTTGGCTAAAAGCTCCGATAATACCTTCGCGGTATTTTCAATATTTTGTTCTTCGTTGTACGATGGTAGTACGATAGATAACACTGCCATTCCTTTTCTCCTTCTAGCGATTCACATTCTCGGTTTTAATATACATCACACCATCAATAATCTTAATAGAGTTCTCTCCGGGGAAGCTGTCCATTGCCACATATTCTTCGCTATAATACATCTCCGCCATGGCCTCAGCCGGCAAAATATTCAAGGTTGCCCCCAAATAAGCCTTCATAAAAAGCTTATAGTTAGTGGAGGTATACAGGAGATTATCTCCCGTCATTCCAATCATGTTAGAGGTAACATGATTCGTTAAATCCGTGATAGGAAACTGCTCATCTCCAACCACACCTACCATTGCAACGGGAATGCCCGGATAATACCCTTCTGTCTGTTCAATCCGGTCCAGAAGTCTCAGGCAATATGCATAGGTTTTCTCATATTTTTTCTCCAGATTGGAATATGCAATCTGATCCGTTACCACAAAGTTAAAAGCAAGAACGCCACTGCAAAGAAGCAACAACCACTCGGAAGCTCCCTTATATTTGTCCGGCGCATATCTTGCCACAAATGCAACCATACAAATGGGGAACAGTACCCATTGATAACGCATCAGGAGATGATATGTCACATTCGGTGAAATAACAAATATCAGGTTGGTTGCGACCGGAATTCCTACAACCAGAAGCACCAGTACCGCATAAAACCACAGGCTCTTATACCACTTTTTCTGCACACATAAAGTGAAAACCGTAACTAATGTAGCAAACACAAGTAATGCAAGTACAACCGTAGAAAATACATTGTTCATCAGTACATTACCACCAAAGGTAAATCCAAAGAAATCCACATACATGGACTTAACTGAGGAAAGAATTCCACCGCCAAGTCCGGCACCCATACCATCAATGCCCTGATAATTCGCAAGCTCTTTCCCCTGAAGCTTTAACAGAATTTGCAAAATAATATAATAACCGGCTACACCGATAATTCCCATATAGAGATACTTCAGTATACCGGAAAACTTCTCTTTCAAAGTCCCTGATGAAATAAAAATCATCAGGACTCCATATATGGATAACAGTACTGCAAAAGGGAGATAAGACTGGTAAATTCCCATGCTAAAAGCAAGAAAAACTCCTCCAATCACAAAGCCCTTTTTCCACTTTTTTACACACCAAACAGACAGCACCGCAAAAAGAAGCGCCATCATATATCCATCCAAGGTGAATACATAAGCAAATGTGGATGCCAACGCCGGAAATGCCACCAGCATTCCACTAATCACTATCACTGCCCAGCTCTGCTCTACTTCCAGAAAATCCACAAGTGCCGCCGCAGCCAATGCCAGAAAGAGCATTCCCAAAAGACCAATCAGCCAAGGTACGGTAAAATATGAAGAAAACCCACAAGCAATGGTCAGAAACCATCTGCCGGAGGTAATCATATTCTGGTCAAAATATAAGCTATCAAGGCCATCGTGATTGGGAATATCACTGAGCATAATGGGTGCATGCACCAAGACTCCGATGATAAACGCAGCCAAAAACGCCAGCTTACAATTCTTTTTGATATGAAGTTTTAACCATTCCCATATCTGTGAAGGATTCTGCATAGAAACTCCTTAATTACTCTCAATATATTCTATAATTGCCCGGGCAATCTTTTTTCGTCCGTCTTCGTTGGGATGAATTCCATCTTCCGTATAAATCAATGCCTTTTCATGGGCTTTTTCCGGATAAAAATCTGTATACACATCCACATAGCCCACACCATATTCCTCTGCAATCTCTGCAACCGCATTCACATATCCCGACATATATCCCCCGCCAAAGTCCTTATTCTCGCAGTTTTCCACAGTATTTAGATACCAATTATAGGTAGGACTTATTAAGATAATCTGAAGGTCGGGTAAAGACTTTCTTAAAATCTCCAACGATTGCCGAAGAGTCCCTGCAAAAGTAAATTCATCATAGGGATTCTCCGGATTTTCAATGGGTACTCCCGCAAAATAGTCATTGGTTCCATACTCAATCAGCAGATATTTCAATCCTTCAAAATCAATCTGCTCCATTTCGTCAATCACTGCCGGAAAATGCTCCGTTGAAGCTTCACGAATTGTAATCGTCTGTTGCCTGCCAAAATCTTCATAAGCTATTGCCCGTGTTAACGCACCTAAGGATAACCCATCCTTAGAATACAACTCATTTCCGGTAACATTCAAATTGGTCATGCTTGTCCCGCCCATTGCGCCATTAAAAACGGTCATTCCCAATCCTTCTCCCACTAAATACGGAATCGAGGTCTCATCACGGTACTGTCCAATCAGACTATCTCCCAAGAAAAGGATGTCCACCTGCTTTTTCGGAACCTCTGTTATTTTAGCATATCCCCACAGACAGGCGCAAATCAGCAGCATAGACACCATAACATATGTAATTTTTCTGCCGCTCAACTTCTTTCTTTCCACGAAATCTAATTCTCCAATATTCGAGCTATTCTTTTTGCTCCCTGCCCATCTACAATTCTCTTTTCCTTTTCACTACACTCCTTACGAAGAAGAAAATCCCCTCGTAATCTCTCAAAACCATTCCTTATCTCAGAAAGGCACTTTGCTGCATCCCAGTGATATTTCCCGGCGGACAGAGCAATCTTCTCACGCCCCACATACTCTACCAGCTTTTCCTGATTCTCCGCATAGGAAAAACAGATAAAAGGAACACCGATACTACAAAGCTCATACACCGTGGTACCTCCTGCGGTGATAGCCAGGTCACAGCCCAGCATCAGCCCGGCCATATCCTTCACATCATGCAATATCTCCACTCCGGGATGACTTTCTGCGTATTTCTGCAAAGTTTTATAATGTGGATTAAATCTGCCCGTCACTACCTGATAGAATATTCCACTCTCATAAATAGTATCCAGAATCTGCCCGGCAATATTATCCCGGTCTCCTCCACCGGTGGTAATCAGCACCTTCCTTACCTTCTCCGCTACTGTATAATCCCGAGCCACGAAGTCCGGCCTGATCGGAATATAGGTGCTTCCGGTATAAATAATTGTATCCACCGCTCCGGATAAGCCTTCATACATCTCCGGGTATGCGAATGCATTATAATTAATAATGCTATCCGCTGCCTTCACATCCTGTGCCATATCATCTAAAATTACTACTTTTCCCATACACTTCAGCGCAAGCAGATACTCATTATTCACATAATAGCTGTCTACCAGAATGGTTACCTCTCCGGTGCCAAGACCACCCACATTCTGCTCCTTCATCTGCTGCCAAAGTGGCAGCTCGGACATCATATCCCGGTAGTCTGTATTTAATACAAACCCCTGAAATCCATGGTCCATAGCCAATTTTGCCGATTCCTCATCGGCGCAGATAAACAGTACTCTATTCTCGTCTATGTTTTCTGCCACAGTAAGGCAACGCATCAGGTGTCCCGCACCGATTTTAGCATTACCGTCGGCTCTGATAATAATCTTTTTCATAATTTATTCGTAATCTACAAGGTCCCACGACATTGGTGTCCCCAGCTTGGCATCCTTGGAAATCCTCTTGCCAAGAAGCTCTTCATAGTACTTGGTATGAAGCCCACAGCCGGGTCTTACACTTCGGAGATTCTCCGGTGTAAATACATCTCCTGCCTTCATATCCTGTGCCACAAAAAGGGATCTGGAATACTTTCGGCTCTTTTCCTGCTTCTCCGTCAGCTCATAGGTTACTTTCCCCAGTGCCTTCTCGATAATACGGACATTGTCCACCATTTCCTTAAACTCTTCCGGTTCCATAGAAAAAGCAGAATCCACCCCGCCATCACTTCTTCTGAGGGTAAGGTGCTTTTCAATAACTTTAGCTCCCACTGCCACACCGGCTCCTGCCACGGCACTGCCCATGGTATGGTCGGACAGACCTGCAATACAATCAAAGGTCTCTGCCATATTGGGAATGGTTTTCAAATTGATTTCCTCATAAGGTGCCGGATATGCAGTAGAGCACTTCAGCAGGATTACATTCTCATTCCCCGCTTCCTTACAGGTTCTGAGCGCTCTCTCAATATCCTCCATATAGGCAATACCGGTGGAGATGATGATCGGTTTGCCGGTCTTTGCAATCTTTGTAAGGAGGGGAATGTCATTGATTTCTGAGGATGCCACTTTATATGCCGGAACATCCAACTCCTCCAAAAAGTCTACACTGGTCAGATCAAAAGGAGAGGAAAACAATATGATTCCCAGCTCGTCCGCAATTTTCTTAAGCTTCGGCTGCCATTCCCAAGGGGTATACGCTTCCTGATATAATTTGTGCAGAATCATTCCATCCCAGAGCGCATCCTGCTCCAAACGGAAACAAGGATCATCACAATTTAAGGTAATCGTATCTGCTGTATATGTCTGCAACTTGATTGCGTCCGCTCCGGCCTCTTTCGCAGCCCGAACGATTGCCACAGCCCTTTCAAAATCCATATTGTGATTACCGGACATCTCCGCAATAAAGAAAGTGGGACTGTTCTCACTAATTATTCTATTACCGATTCTAATCTCTTTATTCATTCTTTTCCTCCGGGAATACAATCTTCTCATATTTCTTGGTATGGCGGATGGAATTCCAGATTTCCTTGGTCATCCGAGTAAAGGTCACATCATAAGAAATCCCTTCCTTGGTAATATGATTCTTCTTCTCTTCCACGATTTCACCGCCACATAACAGGTGCAACTTTATCACTCCCTGGTTTAGGGTGAACACATCACTGTAGATTGCATTCTTCCCCAGCTCATCAAATATGTAATCAAACATACTCATCTCCAGCGACAGTGCTGTCATAATACTGCGAAGGCTCTTCTCACCCACATAATAAGCCCAGCCAAGGTTTCCATCCGGATTGGTAAGCCCGGTTAAATTAATAACTCCGGCCTCTTTTCCGTCTACCAGAATCATCCAATATCGCACATCCGAATTCTGTCTAATAGATGCCAGCCACTTTACCTGTCCTTCCATAGTCAGCTTAGGATTCGTATTCATATACTTTGTAATTTCCGGGTCCATGCGCCAACGCATAATGTTTTCTAAATCAGACTCCCGGATTTCCCGAAGCGTTACTGCCATAAGTTAAATCCCCGCTTTTTCAAAGATTTCTGCCACACTGGTAATCTCTACCGCTTCATCCAAAGGAATCGAAATTCCCAGCTGACTTTCCAGCTCTCCGATTAACATTACATGTGCAAGAGAATCCCACTGCTCCAAATCAGCAGCCTTGGTCTCTTCTGTCACGGTACCTGCCGGTACCTGAAAAATCTCTTCCATTAATGCAATAATTTTTTCTTTCATTATATTTCTCCCTTAAATACTATTCAGCCCCCATTCGCAAAATCGCATCTTCGATGCTTTTCTTTTGCTCATATATGGCTTCTCGCCATATAAATTTATGAAAACCGCCCTCCGTAAGTACACTTACTCGGCCTGTTTATCATAAATCTACATGGTTCTGAATAGTCTTCATGTAATATTCTCTCTCAGGATTCGTCGCCAAATCCAATTCATACAAATCGGCAGCCGCCTGCCTGCCCACAAACATGTATCCGGCCTTTTCATAAAGTTTTTCTACCGGCTTATTCTTTGGTGTAGCACAATACAAGCCTTGCACCTTGCCATAACCCAGCTTTCGTAATTCCTCTTCCACTATGGTCAGAATACCATATTCCACATTCTTTCCCATGATTCGGCAGCTCATAACAAAATCCGTAATCGTAGGTACACCGGATAAATCTACAATCAGAGCAGCTACGATTCCATAATCGCCAAAGCAATCCTCTACTCTATAAAGATACACCTTTTTTATAGAATCTTCCAATACCTTCTGCATCTCTGCAAGGTCATAACGCTTGGTAGTTAAGTTAAACTGATTAGTCTTATTCATCAGCTGTATAAACCTGTCAAGATTTGCTACCGGCTTCACAGACTCTAACTTTATTTGCAAATCCTTCAGATAATCCGCAAAGCTAAACGCAGAAGCCTGAAGCTGGCTTCGCTTGGCATTCTCCGCATACTGTCTGGTCTTCTCTGCATCCTCTTTGGTCAGTACCGGCTTCTCAAAATATTTTCTGTAAATCTCGCACATGGCCGGAGCCAGTTCTTCCGGCTTAGCCGGGAAATCCGGTACTACCACCTGAGGAAGCAACTTTTTAATCAGCTCCCGTTCCGTGTCACTATCATCAAAGAATACAAAGGAATCAAGTCCCAGATTCAGCTCCTGAGCCATTTCCGCAATGTTATCTGCTTTATTATTCCAATTAATCCTCTTCGCCGCAAAAGCATCGCTACGAAGTACCATATGTGGATGCTTATCTATAATTTCCGAAGCATCCGCTTCGTTATTCTTAGAAGCAATGGCAAGTATCACACCTGCTTTCTGCATCTGTAAAATCACGCGCTGCAGGTTCTTATAGGCAAGCCCACCATGGTCATCAGATAAGGTCACCGGAGTAATATCCGCTTCTCCTGCCAAACCACCCCACAGGGTATTATCCAAATCCAGCACCAGCACCTTCTTTGGAACACCGGTTTCCAGCTCACATTTATGAAGAATCTCTTCTGCCAAACGCTTCTGTGCATCACCTGTATGCATAATCTTGCCCATATACCACATTTTTAGGGAAAATGCATTATCAGTTCCCAACCGCTCTATCACACTGCAGTAAGGAAATACTCTTACATTACTGTGCGCTCCCACACACTTTTCCAGCGCCCTCATCCATATGCTTTCCAAATCACGACGCTGCTGCGGTGAAAGAAGCTCTGCCTCTGTTCCCCAGAGAAAGGCATCCGACACATAATAAATCTTCCCCGGTTGCAAACAAGTTTCCAGCATCCGAAACCAGCGTGCTACTACTTCCTCCGCTCCTACTGCATCCGTTTCATGTTTTATCGCCTCCAGCAAATCTATGATGAGGAAGGTTATCTGTGGCTCAAATGCATGATATGAAGAATTTTTATCCATCATCAGCCCCAGCTCATTGCCATAGCCTTCTCCGGCATACATCTCCAAATCCTTCCCCAGCATACGGGTTACAAAACTTATATTCACATTCGATAACAATGCGACTTTATGCTTCATCCACTGCTCCTCTTAAAATACGATACTTCATTTCTGCGATTTCCCAGTCCGTCTGGGTATCAATATCCTGCACTTCCATTTCCGATATTTCATAAGGCAATATATTGCCTAACATTAGCTTCTTATTCACCTTGAAGGCTTCTGTACGGAACACGTAGAACTGTCCCACATCATGATAATGCTTCTCCAAATCCTGAGAACGACTGTCAATATACTGCGGATACTTAAAGACCAGTCTCCCCTCTTCAATGACCATAGCTCTCTGAGGCGGATAGGAAAATGACACTACAGGAATCAACGTATCCGCATCCGACTCCATCAGCATCTCTGTGGCATCCTTGATTTTCTCTGCAGTAATAAAGGGTGCGGTGGGATAAATGCAACACGCCACCTCAAAGTGCTGTCCCCGCTTTTCGTATTCCTCCAGTACCTCTAAAAGCACATCATTGGTGGTAGCAAAATCATTGGCAGTCTTTTCACTTCGATAAAATGGCACCTCTGCCCCATACTGTTTCCCGATTTCCGCAATTTCTTCATCGTCCGTGGATACCATCACCGTATCAAACAAACCGGATTTCAACGCCGCCTCAATGGAATATGCCAGAATGGGCTTTCCGCAAAACTCTTTAATATTTTTTCTTGGAATTCTCTTACTTCCGCCTCTGGCGGTAATAATCGCAACCGTTTTCATCTAAACCTCTTTTACCTCTAAACCAAGCTTCTTTTTATCTCTTCTATAACAAATCAAAATACCGATTACCCCAAGCACATTGATAATCTCAGCAACTCTCCAATACCATGGACTGACAAATTCCACGCTGATAATACCGGTGTATCCTGCCGGAACCTCTACGAACACCGCATGATTTTCTCCATCGTAGCAGGCCATCTTCTCTCCGGTATCTGCATCCACAGCCCTGTACCCTTTGTAATAAAGAAGGGGGAGCCTAATATATCCATCCTCCGAAGATTGATTATAACAATTCACATCCCAGGCAAGGGATCCCTTTTCATAGCCTTCGATTTCAATATTCTCAGAGCCTTCCGGATAGCCATATACAAACTGGGACGGGTCGGTTCCATAGGGAAGATATTCTGCTCCGGAAATGTAACCGTACCCCATACCAGTAGCATTATATATTCTCACAATCTGACCTGTATAAAGAGTATCAGTCAACAAATACAAACTAGTGGTCATAGTCAGTAATGCCATTCCCGCAAAGAAGCCATTCTTCAAGAATGCATTTCCTTTTCGCACCGCACATGTTCCGATAATTCCAGCAAGAGAGACCAGCATTATGGACGCGATGGATAAGAATCTATTAGAAAACTGCAAGCTGGAAACTAGTGTCGCAAACAACTGATTCATGGACTGTATTCTGTTCCATGGGAATACATTCAGACTCATTAACATTGCCATAATTGCAAATACTGACATGATAACTCCTGCAGTGTATTCACTCTTTTCTAAATATGCCTGCTCTAAAATATCCTTTCTTTCTACAAACATCAGATACAACCATATGAAAAGTACTACTGTTAAGCAAAACCCAATTCCAATCGGCATACTATCTACCATTCCGGTTTCATCCATAAACAGACCACTGCCATTGGCAGGATATGATACAAATAAATGTGACAGTAGAATTCCACGATGCTGTATGGTTCTAGCCGATACATTCTGGATGGTGAAATTTCCAGTAATCATATAATCCAGGAACGGAACAACAAACCACAGACTCATCAAGCAGGCAGTAATTACAGTTTTAGCAAGTGCCAAAAAAATTTCCTTTTTAAATACCTTTTTCCACAGAATCACACATAGCAAAATCGTGAATGCTCCTACAAGCTCACAAGTTAACATATGGGACTGGATGATTCCGGTGAAACCAATACTTAAAGGTAAAAAGCTCCATTTATATTCTTTTGCCTTGCAATCCTCTGTAAATACACGATAAAAACCATACACTATCAATGGCAGAAACATAATACCGAATGCTTCTCCTAAGGCCCCACTTGTTATCCCCTTAAAAATGCGATAAATGGACAAGGTGTGCAGCATACTGCACATTAATCCGATATTCGTATTTTTAAACATCCTGCTGAAGGAATAATATGCAATCCACACCGTCAGGCCATTAATAAATACCATAAAAAAGCGATAGCTTGTAGTGACTGTAAATCCAATCATTCTAAGCAGTGCAGCCGGCAAAAGCATGGTTTCACAATAGAAAATAGCTGAAGCATATCCATTGCCCTCTAACCATTTCGGTGCAATTCGTACCGGGAACTGTCCGGACAAAATGCCATCCTTTAAACCTTCGATTCGCAACAAATGATAGCCCACATCTCCACTGCTGATTATATAATCTACCATATAGGGTAGGGAAGCCATGATAGTAATAACAAGCCATCCAAAGAATGCCCTTTTCTTTCCCTTGGAAACAGCGTATGCATGGTCATATTGATAATAAAGATAACCCAAATTAAATACGCAACACGTTAATATCATCACAAACAGATAGATACGGTAAAGCGCATTAGTTTCGTAGATATTCAGCCCCTTTATTAATAAAGAACCACCTTCATATGCCGCATGTACTACAATCCCTGTAACATCCTCCATCAGCCACATTTCGAAATTTGTACACTGCAGTCCCTCGTGCATATGGTCACCATTCGTAAAAAATGACTTATAAGGAGCCTGCTCCGCAGAAACCTTACACATATTTACGTAACTGATGTCGGTTTCATATTCCATTTCTACACGATAGACCCCCTTCGGTAGATAAGAGATATTGAAATCCACCAAATTTCCCGTCAAAGCATAGCTCTCATCTGCATAAACACCAGCACCTTCTTGAAGTGTTCCAAAATTCTTCTGCATATTCTCAATGCCATAGCTATAGACTGCATCATGACCAAACAGGTTGACAATACCATAAACGATAAGAACAATCTGAATAGCTATCATCGCCCAAAAGCTCTTTTTTTTCATCAGTTGTAATCCTTTAAGCTTAGCTAACATTACACACTCCTTAAACACCCAATTTCTTACGCACCCCGCGCACCCATACTTTCAAACCGTACACATAATAAAACTTCCGGGTAGACTGCATAAGTAAATCAATCATTTCCTTATGCTCCTGCTCAGCGTATTGTTGAAAATATTTATTCTTTCGAAACTCCGGAAAAGCTTTCTGTATGCCGGCCTTCAATTCTTCTACAAAGCCGATGCGCTTTTTTCTCGCTCCCAGCATATAGGAGAACAATGTATTCTCAAAATAAAGCTCCGTAAAACGATACTCTATTTCCTGATGATACTGTTCCAAAAAGCCCCTCTGGTCCATCTCCACCAAAAGCTTTTCTCCCGCAATCATGCGGTCTCTGCACTTCTCTTCTGTCACATAATGCACGGTAGAAGTATCGTGCTGATAATAATAATATAACGGTTCATTCACCTTTTCAAAATGCTTAAAGTACACCGACCATACCGGCCCGGCGCAGTTATCCTCATAGAAAATCCCCTCCGGGAAATCCAAATGATTATCCTTAATCACCTGATGCTTATAAATCTTAATTACCATACTGCCGGAACGCATAATCAGAGCTTTATGCCTTTCTTCATCCAGCACTCCTGCCTGATCTGAAGTATTGTTCTGTATGGTCTCCCCTACTTCAAAGGTATGCTCGTGCACCAGATTGTAATCGCACCCCACCATGTCAGCTCCGGTCTCTTCTGCCTTCTTAAGAAGCTTCTCATAAAAGTCCGGCGCAATCCAATCATCACTGTCAATAAAGCCGACCCACTCACCGGTTGCTGATTTAAGTCCGGTGTTTTTGGCTCCGCCCTGGCGTTTATTACGCTCATGAACCACGTAGCGCAACTTCTCCGGATATTCCAGACTGTACTGCTCCAGAACCTCCACCGAATTGTCCGCGGATGCATCATCCACGCAGATAATCTCATAATCTGAAATTGTCTGATTTATCAGGGAATCCAGACAAAACGCCAGCTTCCCTCCGGCTGCCATATTATAAACCGGCACGATAATACTTAATTTCATTCTTAAATCCGACCTCTTTCAATCGTAGCCTTACCATTTTCCACTCTGTAAACCACATCACACTTTTCAATGGTCTGCAATCTGTGGGCAATAATAATCAATGTCTTCTTACCGTGAAGTCTGTTGATAGACTCCATAATCGCAGCTTCTGTATCATTATCCAACGCCGAAGTCGCCTCATCCAGAATCAGCACCTCCGGATTATTATATAATGCTCTGGCAATACCGATACGCTGTCTCTGTCCACCGGAAAGTCTGATACCGCGCTCACCGATACCGGTATCCAGTCCCTCAGGAAGAGTCTTAATAAACTCATCCAGCTGTGCTTCTTTCAGGACTTCCCAGAGACGTTTCTCATCAATCTTATCCTCAGGTACACCAAACGCCACATTTTTGCGGATGGTATCATCCAGCATAAAAATCATCTGAGGAATATATCCGATATTTTTAAGCCATGGACGATACTTTTCCTTCACATCAACACCATCTGCATAGATGGTTCCGTTCTTTGGTTCCAGAAGTCCCAACAAAATATCCACCACCGTACTCTTTCCGGCACCGGAGGTTCCCACGATCCCCACACTGGCACCAACCGGAATCGTTAAGTCTGCATGGTCAAAGATCAGCTTGTCTGAATTAGGATATGCATACACAATATTCTTCAATTCAATCTTGTCATTCACCGGAAGTTTCTCATCGCTGTCGATAGCATAGGTCATATCCACACGCTCCCCACTGATTTCATCCTGCAGATTATCGCTGACTCCCATAAAGAAGGGCTCGAAATAAGAAATGTTATTAATCTGATTATTTACACGATTTACACAGGGAAGAAGCACCAATGCCGCTGCCGCGAACGTGGTCAAAGTAGAAATCAATCGGTCGCTTTCCATACCACTAAGAAGCATAAAAAGCATGTAGCCAACCATTACCACAACGCAGACTGTTTCAATCAAAAGCTTTGGTACCTGATTATATAAGCTATACTTCTGTACCGCATCCACGTAACCCTTACCACACTTTACATACTCGGTTACAAAATACTGCTCCTTGCAGGCAATCTTCACTTCCTTCACGCCCTGCACGGTCTGGGAAATCCACTTAAAAAGCCCACTGTAATAGTTCTGATTATCCTCTCCTGCCTTATGTAAAATAGGCTTAAGTATCATCTTGATAGCTACCAGAAGTACAAGAAGAACCACTGCAATCAGAATGGTCATTACCACATCCTGCATAAAACAAAATGCCACTAAGAACACAAAAACAATACCATCTGACATGAGTGTCAGAAGTGCCAGAATCAAAGCATACATATTATTCACATCTGAGGTAATGTTACGCTGTACCACCGCAGTATCTGCGTTCAAATAAAACTCATATCCCCTGCGCAGATAGTTTTTCATCATACGCTCCGAGGTACGAAACTGATTGGTATAAACAAATGCTAACGTGGCCTTCTGCTGAAAATACAAAAAACCGTTTTTCAGAATAAATGCACCAATTAACCCCAGCATCACAATCACCGTAAATCTGGTTTCATCTCCGCCACCGATTAATAAAAAGGCCTGATTCAAAAGGCCCTCTTCATAGATGGCCTCTTTGTCCATTACGATAGTAACCACCGGCAAAATCATACTGACACCCAGTGTCTGCAACGCCGCACCGATAATCATTAAGAATACCAGACCAATCATGGTACGCTTTTGCTTTTTATCCAATAATACTTTTAGTTTCTTTAAAATCTGTATCATGCTCTCTCCTCTTTACAGAATAGACATTGAATATCTCCTATTCCTTGTCCGGCCACGGGAATTAACATTATAAAATATGGCAGTGCCATTCTTGCACCCGCTTCCCAGATAATGGTAAAAAGAAATCCTCCGATAAATGTCACCAGCAAAACTTTATTTCCAAAACCCAGATCCTTTTTAGCCACTGAAGTATACACTACAAAAAACAACGCAAACACATACACAACACTCTGATGGATATCCATTATTTCCAAAATGATTCCACGGACCTCTCCGAACAACACACTTTCCGTCCATGCGGCACGTGTCCTTTCCCTCACCATCATTAATGTATAAAAGCTTGAAAACTCCTGCTCTGCCCATTGAACAATCATTTTGTTCCTATAGAATTCCCAAAAATATGAGGGTTCATTTTTAAATCTTTCAATGCTCTCTACAATGCTTTCCTGACTAATCCGCAAAGTCTCATCATAGTTATACCCGGTTTCTTCAAACGTTGTTGAGTGAAATCCGTTCCATCCGCCACATACCCCATTGGATTCCTGCATTCCCATTGCCAAAACCGCAGAGGTAGGAATCCCTGTACCACAGTCTCTTCCGGTCTTATTTTCATAAATATAATCCGGCAGCGCAGAACCTACTACAATCGTCATCAACAATAATGCCGCACCGAGCACCTGCTGCCACTGAAAAACATTCATAATGTTCACGCCTACACATAGAACCAATGCCACAACCAGAATCCATGAATTCCCTTTATACATAACAGCCAGCGCACAAGAACAGCAACCGACAACAAAAGCCATTACTTTACCAGTCGTTTTACTACATTCCTGTGCCAGGCAAAACATCCACAATGCGAAAAGCATTAATGCTACATGTGGAATATCCCCATAGATATTCGGTATATAAAAGTAGATCGGAATGCACGT
The DNA here is from genome assembly GCA_017467845.1 of Lachnospiraceae bacterium. Lineage (GTDB taxonomy): Bacteria > Bacillota > Clostridia > Lachnospirales > Lachnospiraceae > Acetatifactor. Next base: position 41,017 of record JAFUKH010000073.1, read on the forward strand.
TGTTATTAGCACAAAATATGGAAAAATCGTGTATCTGCTGCCTTTTTGACACTTAATGATTCCATACCCCGACAATACAATCAAAAAGAAATAGCATATATTCATATACTGAAAAAGTATATAGCCTACCTTTCCGGTGACACGCATAATCATCTCCATAACAAAGACAAAGCTTGTCTGGAAAGGAAACAATGCTAAATAAGAGCCGGTTGAAGTATAAGCACCATAATCATTCTTCGAAAAATTTTTTGCAATATTATATACTGCCAAAGCATCCGACTGAGGCGACTGATTCATTCCCCTCAAAACCACAAATGCGGTACCACATACCAATATAATCGTCACAAATAAATGCGCATATTCATATGCTGTGTGCTTCTTATACAGCTTTACCAATATTATATTGATGAAATAAATAACCGCACATACTACAATCACGCACACAATTGTTAAAAAACTGTTGTCCGACAATATATTTAAATTCTCCACCGTAAATGTAAACATCAACGACATCAAAGTACATAAACTCAAAAAAAGAATAGAAAAGAAAAATATTATACCGGATGCAATTTTGTCTAACTTTTCTCCCATGCTGTACCTCTATCTCGGCTATTCCTTCGGAACCGCCACATACCAATCTGCAAAAGCAATCAGTTCAAAATCCTGCTCAAAATACTCTTTGATATTGTAATACAAAACATAATAAGCAGACTTATCTATATTCTCTACATCAATACCATTGAAATAGGTAACTCCCTTTGATACAAATCTGTAAGGCTCTACCCCATTTTCTTTATATACTACATCTGCCAGATAATCTTTCGCCCTTGTCTTAGTAAAGAGAAGCATTCTGGGCCATTGGGCACCACGGTCAATAATGACATCTTTTTCCTCCTCATTAACTTCCATAACGTATTCCAGAGATTCTTTGACACCTTCTGCAAAATATGCATTTAAGGTCTCGGAATAGTCCGTATAATAATCTTTCTGGAAGGCAATCAGATTCAGAGAATAAACCGTTACCAAGATGCCGGACAATACTGCCACAGCTTTTTCCCATGCTATCTTATCCGCCACAAGTTTAAGCAAGCACTCCACACCATAGGCTTGAAACATTACAAGCGGTATATATAGGATATTGGTCTGGTGAACTCTGGTATTCACAAACATGCACACGATTCCGGCACCAATCAGCTGCGTAATAATCAACCATTCATGCCCTATTTCCCGCTTCTTAAGTCCATAGACCGCCTTGCCCAAAAGGCAAAACACTCCCACAAGGATAAATATCCTGCCAATATCATAAAACATGCCATAGGGCAACAAAATATCATAAGGATTCCCCTGCTTTTGGAAACGCAATAAATGATAAACACTGTAAAGATTATCCCTAATTTGGGCAAGTGAAATCGCAAGCTCACTGCTCCGGTAGCCAACCATTCGGGGAATCGTTAGAAATGGTAATCTTATTTCCTCAATAAGTCCGGCATTCACAATTACGAACAACATCAACGGAAGCGCCAATAGGAAAAGAATAAGTACACTTCCCATCGTATATCTGCTTACCCTAACTTTCTTTTTTGCAATTCCATAAATAATCTGAAAAAGTAGCATAAACGGAACTGCAATCCAAATTACTGCATAGCCATATAAACTCAATCCATAAAACAGTGCTGACAAAAGAAATTTTTTTTCATCTTCCAGCCCCTGCACAAAAAAGTAAAATGCAATGATAAGCATTCCCGGTGCGATGTTTGCATCCAGTCCCCATCTGCACATCATAATGTGCCACGGACAAATGGCCAATAAAAAACCGGTCCACAAGCCCATCCGTTCCCCAAATAGCTTTGCACACACCTTCATTGCCAACCATACGGTAATAATACCTACCACAGCCTGTGGAATTCTCCCCACCACAAAGGTCGGTTCTCCTCCTGTCAAAGCCAAAAGAGGAATAATCAGCCAGCTATAAAGGGCACTCTGTCCATCTCCCCAGGTAGCTAAATATACCGGCCAAATCTTCCCGGTACTATCCGTCCCTTCATTCAGAAGTGACCACGCATTCCATAAGGAAAATGCCTCATCCTGCTGTAAGCCATTTGGTAAAGAGCCCAATGCATGCAAGCGTAGCACCGCAGCAAGCAATATGATAATACAAGCCAAAAGCTTCTCTCTCGATATGCTTATCTTCTTCATTCTAAAATATAATCTCCATGTCAGCTTCTAAATCTGTTCATTCTGTCTATGCACCAGAGGGTCCTCGTATTTATCCATAAAATCCTCTCCAAGGCGCACCACCTCATCCGCAAACTGAATCAGTTTAATCTCTGTAAGTACTGCAACCACCTTCTTAAACCGAAGTCCCGGAAAGAAATTCAGCATCTCCATGGGTACCGTTGCATCAAACTGTGGATATTCTGCAAAAAGTTCACGATAATCAAGTTCATCACGGGGATGAGGCTTAATAAATACCGTTCCCTCTTTTTCATATGTCTCAATAATATCCCGAAAAATTCTCTCTCGAATATCAAGGGTACAAAGAGGCTCCGTCAAAATCAAGATTTTATCATTCACATCGCCACTGTCTGAAATCTGTGTCTTCAAAGCATCCATATCCCGGATGAACGCCTGCAAAATAATATCCTTGTCATCCTGCGTCAGCTTGTCCACCAGCCCCTGTCTGGGAACCTCCACATACTTATGGTAAGGATATTTAATTACCGACTTATCGTTGACTTCCATATCAATACAGTACTTACCATAACCATTCTGAATAAAAATAAGATTCAGCTTCTCAGACATAAAAGCCTTTAATCCGAAATGTCCCCTGTTATCATATCGTGCCGCATCATAATTCTTCAGACAGTTCAGACCGTCTTCAAGGGCATGATACTTAATATGATTCATATTCAGATAATATCCGATCGGGTCAGAATCACAATATACATAGACCTCATCGTACTTCTTCAAGTCCACCGGTATGTACGATGATAACGCCTTTGCAAACTTTCTGGTAAAAATAATTCTCTGCCAAAGATTCGCGATAATGTTTCCCCTGTCTTGGCGATACTTAGCAAGCTCCGGAAAAAAGGTATCCCTCTTCTCATCAAACTCATATACCGCTTCAAACAGTCCGGTACTCTCCACCCTTTCCTTCAAATTCTCAAAATCAATAGAAAGACTGCTAAGTATCAGCGATGCCTGTCCCCTGCGTTCCTTTGGTAAGTTTAATTCTTTTAAAAAAGTCACATACACATGATAATAGGTGTGACATATATAAATTCTGGAAGACATCAGACTCCTCCCATTTTCATAGCATTATTCATAATATTTTACCACGTTTTACCTATGTTTAAAAGTAATTTGTTGTTGTTAAGAAATTCCTAAGAAAATCCGAAGTTTTATGCTCTTTCGGAAAAACTTTACAAGTGCTATACTATAGTGGATTAGTCAAGGAGGATATTGACATGGAAAAATTAGCAATTCTGGGAGGGACTCCCGTTCGAACGAAACCTATCAGCTACGGCAGACAATATATAGATAACGCCGACATTCAGGCTGTGGTAGACACCCTGCGCAGTGATTATCTCACCGTCGGTCCTAAGACAAAAGAATTGGAGGAAAAGCTTTGTAAGATTACCGGAGCAAAATACTGTGTTGCAGTCAGCAACGGTACCGCTGCCCTTCATATCGCAGCTATAGCTGCCGGAATCGGCCCCGGCGATGAAGTGATTACCACACCGATTACCTTCGCAGCAAGTGCCAACTGCGTCCTCTATGTAGGTGCAAAACCTGTTTTCGCAGATATCAATCCGGAGACCTACAATATAGATCCTGCATCTATCCGTGCCTGCATTACCGATAAGACCAAGGCCATTGTTGCCGTGGATTTTACCGGTCAGGCTACAGAACTGGACGAGATACGCTCCATCTGTAAAGAACATAATTTAGTATTAATCGAAGATGCAGCTCACAGCATCGGAACCAAATACAACGGAGTTCCTGTAGGAAATATCGCAGATATGACCACCTTCAGCTTCCATCCGGTGAAGACCGTAACTGCCGGAGAAGGCGGTGCCGTCACCACCAACGATGAAGAGCTTTACAAGAAGCTTGTTCTGGCACATACCCATGGCATCACCAGAGATATTGCTCAGATGAAGAATCCAACCGATGACCCTTGGTACAACGAGCAGGTCGGATTTGGTTATAACTACCGCATCACAGAATTCCAGGCCGCGCTTCTTATGAGCCAGCTGGATAAGCTGGATATGTTCTCAAAACGCAGAAAAGAAATTGTGAAGACTTATGATGAAGCATTTGCAGATGTACCTCAGATTCAGGTTCAAAAAGAAATCCCTGAGTCTGATACCACAAGACATCTTTACATTTTACGTCTTCACTTAGAGATGCTTAATTGTACCAGACGTGAATTTTTCGATGCACTTCGTGCAGAAGGAATCAGCTCACAAGTACACTACCTGCCGGTTTACTGGCACTCTTATTACGAGGGTCTGGGCTATCCTAAGGGACTTTGCCCGGAAGCAGAGAAATACTATCAGGAATCCATGAGCCTTCCATTGTTCTACTCCATGACTGACGAAGATGTTGCGGACGTGATTTTTGCAGTCAAAAAAATTATTGTATATTACGCCAAATAAGTAGTGAAAGGCAACCACTTGAGTCCTATGACTCCAAGAGGTTGCCTTCTTTTGTAATCTGAAAGTTTTGATCACTCCATTCGCTATTCGCCTTTTCGTTATTTTCCCATTTCCACTTTTAGGCGTGCATTTTCCGCAAGAACTTCCCGTAACTGCTCGCCCATCAGTGCTAACTGCTCGTCCTTCTGTAACAACTGCTCGTCCTTCTGTGACAACTGCTCGTCCTTCTGTGACAACTGCTCGTCCTTCTGTGACAACTGCTCGTCCTTCTGTGACAACTGCTCGTCCTTCTGTGACAACTGCTCGTC
>JAFUKH010000074.1 GCA_017467845.1 Lachnospiraceae bacterium
AGGAGATGTTGGAGGAGATTTCGGAGTCGGATCCGGTGAAAAGGAGTCTTGTGTTATCGGAAAAACTTCGTGATGCCGGGTATATATTATTGTATGACCCGCAGTTTGGGGAGTAAAGAATGAGATTTGAAGTTTACGCTTTGTCAAATACTTTTGACACGTATAAAACGGGCATTGTCAAATTGTTTTGATAGCCGAAAGCTTTTCATTTGATTAAAGTGAGTTATGAAGGAGGTGGCGAAGATGGAACTTAGTAAGCAGATAAGAAAGTATCGGACAGAATCTAATTTGTCTCAAGAGGAGTTAGCAGATAAAGTTTTTGTTTCAAGACAAACTATATCCAATTGGGAAAATGATAAAAATTATCCTGATATTAAAAGCTTAGTGCTGATGAGTGAAGTCTTTCAAGTATCTCTTGATAAAGTATAAGAAGAAATATGATATTCAGACTTATAAAGAAATAGTTGCATTTACTAACGGGAAAAGTTTGGATGAAATTGAAAAAGTAAGAGAAGAAGGCAAAAGACCATATCAGAAAGTGCTATTAGCAGCTGGCTCGGCGGTGTTGGTTGTTATAATTGGATTTATAATGACTGCTGTAATGAGATTTTTTTCTTAAAGATATGGATATAGTATATATAAGTGCAAATAGTGCTAAGTCATTGCTAATGTATTGACTTAGCATTATTTATTTGTTATTTTGGTAATAGAAAAGAGTAGGAGGTGGCGTGAATGGCAAGTACGATTCAAGTAAGAGTAGATGATGAATTAAAAACAAAGTCAGATGCTTTGTTTAAAGATTTGGGAACAGATACCACAACCGCAATCCGTATGTTTTTAACACAGGCACTAGCAGTAAATGGTTTTCCGTTTGAAATAAAAAGAGCACATGCAAATCCATATGAAGCACTAACAGAACATGAAATATTAGATAAGCTGGAAAAATCCCGTGAGCACGCAGCTCAAGGAATGTATAAAGATGCGACAGAAGTTTCTCGTGATATAAGGGCAAAGTATGGATTATAAAGTAGTAGTTACAAAAGATGCAGAAGAGGACTTAGAGCGTTTTATTAAATATCTTATTATTGAGAAAGAGAGTTTGCAGGCGGCAGAAAATTTACTGAATGATTTCGATGCAACAACCGAAAGTCTAAAGCATGTGGCAGGAAGTTTGAAGCTGTGTGATAACTCAAGACTACGACAGTTAGAATATCGTCGCATTAACTTCTTAAATCACAGATATTTTATGCTATATCGCATCGTGGATGATGTAGTATTTGTGGACAATATTTTTCATGAGTTGCAGGATTATGAAAATAAGATGTATTAGTCGTAGTACAGAGATATTGTGAAGGAAATAAAATGATGAAGCAGGTAACGGTTGTAATACCTAACTGGAACGGAAGTAAATATTTAGAGAAATGCCTTGATGCGTTACTTACGCAGCAAGGCGTTTTTGACGTGATTGTGGTGGATAACGGTTCTACGGATGGTAGTGTGGAGATACTTGCGAATAAGTATCCTACCGTTAAAACCATTCTTTTGAAGGAGAATACCGGTTTTTGTCATGCCTGTAACGTAGGTATCGAGGCAAGTGACACTCCTTACGTGATTTTGCTAAATAACGATACGGAGGTTCAGCCCGGCTTTGTGGAGAATCTTGTAAAAGCGATTGAGGCGGATGAGAGGATATTCTCCGTAAGTGCGCAGATGCTACAGATTCAGAATCCGGAACTTATTGACAGTGCAGGAGATATGTATACCCTTATGGGCTGGGGATATTCCAGAGGAAAGGGAAAGCCTGCAAAAAATTATGATAAGCCGGTGAAAATTTTTTCTGCTTGCGGTGGTGCGGCTATTTATCGAAAAAGCATTTTAGATAAAATCGGTCTTTTGGATGAGAATCATTTTGCATATCTGGAGGATATGGATTTGGGTTATCGTGCAAGGATTTATGGATATACTAATATGTATGAGTCCACTGCAAAGGTGATTCATGCGGGAAGTGCGTCCTCGGGGTCTAGGTATAATGAGTTTAAGACAAAGCTTGCGGCAGCCAATAATGCGTATATGATTGGGAAGAATATGCCGTTTTTGCAGCTGATATTTAATTTGCCGTTTATTTTTGCGGGGGTGGTGGTGAAAGCTGTTTTCTTTGCAAGGAAGGGAATGGGACGGTTGTATTTGAGGAGTTATTTTGAGGGGATTCGGAGGTGTTTTTCGGAAGAGGGGAAGAAGCATAGGATTAAGTTTAGATGGGGGAATTTGGGGAATTATTTGAGGATTGAGGTTGAATTAATTTTTAATGTTTTTGGTATGTTAAGATAATGACTAGACGGAGTGTCTTTGTGAAGCGTATCGCAGATACGCTCCCAAGACACTCCGTCCGCGCCATTCGGCGCGTTGCCATGTAGAACCCAGTTCAGCCCACGCCCATTCGCAAAGGCGCGCCGCAGGCGCTTTCCCGCTGCTTCGCAGCTAACTTTGCTCATATGAAGGCGCTCTGCTCGTAGGCAGTCAATCGTCCGAATTCATGCGAGCATGATTCGTACTCTTTCCTGTCTACGGCTGAACTGAGAATCTTCATAAATTCTTAAGTTGTTTCTATTCCGATAATATCGTAAAATATGAATGGTACACCGATAGCGTTTTGGTAAGCAGGTGAGATTTGTATGATAAAGGATAATCAAAAGGTATTTAATAGAATGCATGTAGTCATGGATGCTGTCATTACGGTTGTGTCTTATGCACTTGCATACTTTATTAAATTTTATATTATTAATGCCGGGCTTCTGGGAATCGGAGTTTTGCCGGTAACCTATTATTTCCAGATGCTTTGGGTGATTGTTCCGGCGTATATACTTCTGTATTATTACTGTGATGTATATGGTCCTAAGCGCACGCATAAGCAGAGTAGAGAGATATATGCCATTATTAAGGCCAATACAGCAGGAATGGCAATGTTTATTATTTTCCTGTATGTGTTTATGCGGGAGATTCATATTTCCCGAACCATGATGGCACTTTTCTATGTATTGAATATTGCTATTATGACTTGTTCCCGTCTGGTGCTTCGTAAGACGCTGCGCAATATGCGTAAGAAGGGATACAACATGAAGTATGTTCTGCTGGTTGGTTATTCCAGAGCGGCAGAGCAGTATATTGACAGGTTACAGTGGAATCCGGGATGGGGATATTCTATTTACGGAGTTTTGGATGATTCCGTGCCAAGCGGCACATTATATAAAGGTGTTAAGGTGCTGGGAGAAGTGGATTTGCTTTACGAGCTTCTTGCTAATAACAAGATGGATGAGATTGCCATCACATTGGATTTGAAGGACTACGACAGGCTGGAAGAAATCGTAAATGCCTGTGAGAAGTTTGGTGTGCATACCAAGTTCGTACCGGATTATGATAGGGTTATTCCAACCAGACCATATACAGAGGATCTGATGGGCATGCCGGTAATCAATATTCGCTATGTTCCGCTGGCAAGTACCGGGAACATGGTGATAAAGAGAATAATGGATATTGTCGGTTCTCTGATTGGTATCATTCTGGTATCACCGATTTTGTTGATTGTGGCACTGCTTGTAAAGGTCAGCAGTCCCGGTCCCATTATTTTTAAGCAGGAAAGAGTTGGGCTACACAATAAGCCTTTTTATATGTATAAATTCCGAAGCATGAGGCTCCAGTCGGAGGAAAGTGAGAAGAAGGCCTGGACCGTAAAGGATGACCCCAGAGTCACCGGAATCGGCAAGCTCCTCCGGAGAACAAGCTTGGATGAATTACCACAGCTCTTTAATATCTTAAAGGGAGATATGAGTTTAGTAGGGCCAAGGCCTGAAAGACCTCTTTTTGTAGAGAAATTTATGGAAGAAATACCAAGATATATGGTAAAGCATCAGGTCAGACCGGGACTTACCGGTTGGGCACAGGTGAATGGACTTAGAGGGGATACATCCATTCGCAAGAGAATTGACTATGATATTTACTATATTGAGAATTGGAGTGTCAGCTTCGATGTCAAAATTATCTTCCTGACGTTCTTTACAGGATTTATTAATAAAAACGCATACTAAAGTGTATTGGTAAGGAGAAGGAAATGGCAACTGGAAACCAGAGCAAAAAAACAAGTGCAGCAAAGAAGAAAAACAAGGCACGTGCAAGAATTGTTATTTTCGCAATTGAAATTGTAATTATTCTTGTAATGCTTGTGGTGGTAGCAAAGGTATTTAAGACCACAGAAGAGGTGGAAGGACCTCATTTTGCAGAGATTGAAGAGACACAGATTGTAATTAACTCAGAGGTGGAAGAGAACCCGGTGTTAAAAGGCTATTGGAATGTGGCACTCTTTGGCGTGGATGCAACCACAGACAGCCAGTTATTTAAGGGAAGCCGAAGCGATAGTATCATGGTGGCTTCTATTAACTTAGATACCGGCGATATCAAGTTAGTATCCGTATATCGTGATACTTACTTAAATCAGGGTAACGACTCTTATCGTAAGGCAAATAACGCTTATTCTACCGGTGGTGCAGAGCAGGCAATCGGTATGCTGAACATGAACCTTGACCTGGATATTACGGATTTCGTAACCGTTAACTATCAGGGTCTTGCAGATTGTATCGATGGTCTGGGCGGAATCTATCTGGATATTGATGAAGCAGAGATTAAGCACATTAACAATTATCAGATTACCATTTCCAAGGATGTAATGGATGGTGATTATGTACCGGTAGAAGAGACCGGATATCAGCTGGTAGATGGTCTTCAGGCAGCTGCTTATTGTCGTATCCGTTATACCGCAGGTGATGACTTTAAGCGTGCGGAGCGTCAGAGAGAGGTTATTCAGGCAATCGCAGAGCAGGCAAAGAAGGCAGATATTTCAACCTTAACAAAGGTATTTACAAAGGTTATTGATAATGTATATACTTCTATTTCCCAGGAAGATATCTTAGGTATGTTGAAAGAGGTTGGAAATTACTCTATCGTAGACGAAGGTGGTTTCCCTCACGAGGATATGCGTGCAGTAGGTACCATCGGTACCAAGGGTAGCTGTGTAATCCCTGTAAGTCTGGAAGAGAACGTTCAGTGGTTACATGAATTCTTATTTGAGGATGAGGGGTATACCGTATCATCGGATGTAAAGGATTACAGCCAGAGAATTGAAGAAGAAACTAGTCCATATATTCAGCGCTAGGAAGAAAGTGATTGCAAGGGAGCTCACAAAGGCTCCCTTGTTTTGGGTAAAAATATATGAAAGTAGATGTAATTATTCCGGTATATAAGCCGGATGCGTCTTTTCTTGATTTGATTGACAGATTGCAAAAGCAGACCTATGAGATTCATCAAATCATACTTATGAATACGGAAGAGAAGTATTTTGAAAAATTGGTGTACGGAACTTCTTTTGTAGATAACCACCGTAATGTAAAAGTGTTTCATCTATCTAAGAGAGAATTTGATCATGGAAAAACCAGACATATTGGAATGGAGAAGTCAAAGGCGGATATATGCCTGCTCATGACTCAGGATGCCATTCCAGCAGATGATAGGTTAGTAGAGAAGCTGGTAAAGGCACTGGAGCAGCAGGATGTGATTTCAGCATATGCCCGTCAGCTCCCCAATGAAAAATGTAATCCTATTGAGAAATATTTGCGTAGCTTCAACTATCCGGAAAGATCCCGGGTGAAGACGCTGGAGGATTTACCGGTCTTGGGCATTAAAACCTTCTTCTGTTCTAATGTTTGTTGCGCGTACAAAAGAGAAAAATATATGGAATTGGGTGGCTTCGTCCGCCATACCATTTTTAATGAAGATATGATTTTTGCATCGAAAGTGATTAGAAGCGGATATGCTATTGCATATGAAGCGGATGCAAAGGTAATACATTCTCATAACTATACGTGCGCAGCCCAGTTGCACCGTAATTTTGATTTAGGGGTTTCTCAGGCCCAGCATCCGGAGGTGTTTGCAGATGTTCCTTCCGAAGGGGAAGGAATTCGTAGCGTAAAAACTGCGGCAGCCCATCTTTGGAATGAAAAATTATGGACATGGATTCCTTATCTGATAGCCCAAAGCGGCTTTAAATACATGGGTTATCTACTTGGGAAAAAATATAAAAAATTGCCTCTGTGGATGGTGAAAAAGCTGTCCATGAATAAGGAATATTGGAATTAGGATTAGGAGGAGTAAATTATGTGTGGAATTGTAGGTTACATCGGAAAGCAGCAGGCAGCACCTGTCATTTTGGATGGTTTGTCCAAATTGGAGTACAGAGGATATGACTCTGCCGGAATGGCAATATATGATGGGGAGAAGATTCAGACCACTAAAGCAGTGGGTCGACTAAAGGTATTGGAAAATATCACCAGAGGTGGTAGTACCCTTCCAGGAACCTTGGGTATCGGACATACCAGATGGGCTACTCACGGTGCGCCAAGCGATGCAAACTCGCATCCCCACACCAATACCTCACGTACCATTGCAGTGGTACATAATGGCATCATTGAGAATTATATTCCACTAAAAAATAAAATGCAGGAGAGAGGCTATGTGTTTACTTCAGAAACAGATACGGAAGTTGTGGCGCATATGCTTGACTATTATTATCAGGGCAATCCTTTGGAGGCAATCCGTAAGGTGCTTCATCGTGTAGAGGGTTCCTATGCTCTGGGAATCATGTTTGCTGAGCATCCGGATACCATTTTCTCCGTGCGTAAGGACAGTCCTTTGATTGTTGGCCAGAGTCAGGATGGCGCTTTTATTGCATCCGATGTACCGGCAATTTTGAAATATACCAGAAATGTATATTATGTGCAGAATATGGAGATTGCGCAGTTAAAGGCAGATGAGATTAAATTCTTTACTGTGGATGAAGAAGAAATCCACAAAGAGATGGTTACCGTAGACTGGGATGCAGAGGCTGCGGAAAAGGGCGGTTATGAGCACTTTATGCTGAAGGAAATCTATGAACAGCCCAAAACCATTAACGATACCATTTCTCCGCGTATTAAGGATAATGATATTGTGATTGAAGAGCTGGGAATGACCGATGAAGAAATCAAGGCTCTTCGAAGAATTCATATTGTAGCCTGTGGCTCCGCATATCATACCGGTATGACTGCCAAGTATGTAATCGAGAAGATGGTGCGTATCCCGGTTGAAGTGGATGTGGCAAGTGAATTCCGCTATAGAGATCCAATTCTGGAAGAGGACAGTATGGTAATTGTTATCAGCCAGTCCGGGGAAACCGCTGATACCTTGGCGGCACTTCGAGAATCAAAAGCGAGAGGGTTTAAGGTACTTGGAATTGTCAATGTGGTAGGAAGCTCCATTGCCAGAGAGGCGGACAATATTATTTACACATGGGCAGGTCCGGAGATTTCTGTAGCCACAACAAAGGCGTATAGCTGTCAGCTTGTGGCTCTGTACATGCTTTCCATGAAGTTTGCAAAGATTCGAGGAACAATAGATGAAGAACAGTTCCAGAGTTTGTTGGGTGATCTGCGTAGACTTCCGGACCAGATTGAGAGACTGCTGGGACAGAAGGGAAAGATTCAGAAGTTTGCCAACCGTTATGTGGGAGCAAAGGATATCTTCTTTATTGGAAGAGGTCTGGACTATGCGATTTCACTGGAAGGCTCTTTAAAACTGAAGGAGATTTCCTATGTGCATTCGGAGGCTTATGCAGCCGGAGAGTTAAAGCATGGAACCATTTCCTTGATTGAGGATGGTACATTGGTAGTGGCACTGGCCACCCAGCCCCATCTGTATCAGAAGACCATTAGTAATATTGTAGAGGTTAAGGCAAGAGGTGCCTTTGTTATGGCACTGACGGGAGAAGATAATAAGGCTATCGAAAAGGCATCCGATTATGTGGTATACTTACCGGAGACCAGTCCGTATTTTGCCAATTCTTTGGCAATTATTCCGTTACAGCTATTTGCGTATTATGTAGCGGTGGGCAAGGGCTGTGATGTGGATAAGCCACGTAATCTGGCGAAGTCAGTGACTGTTGAATAAGGATTAATACGAATGAAAAAAAGGATTGCGTATTTGGATGTGGCGCGTGGAATCGGAATGATTCTGGTTGTGATGGGGCATGTTGATTTTATCAGTGAGCCCCTTCGCGATTATATTACCAGCTTCCATATGCCATTATTTCTGATTGTTTCAGGAATTCTATTATATGTAACCAAAACAGAAGAGCGAAGTTTTGGTCAGGTCGCTAAAAGAAAATGTTGCACAATCTTACTTCCGTATTTTGTGTTTAGTGGGGGAGCAATACTCTTTGAGCTGGTGCGAGCGCTGGTCAAAGATTTGGACATGACAGGGGAGCTTTTGAGAAGATGCTTTCAGACCCTTTGCTTGCAAGGCTTTTCTACCTTTTGGTTTTTGCCCACACTATTTATCGGAGAGTTAATCTTCTTAAAAGTGCGGCAAAAATGGAACTTGAAGTGGACCGCGGGAATCGGAATCGGGCTGACCATACTTATGTATTTTGTGGCAATTGGTGAAAAAAGTTTTTATCAGTCACATGCAGGAGTTTTGGGATATGAGCTTTTACATGATGTGCTTTTGGTTCCTATCAGGGGAGCATTTTCCGGCGGATATATTTTCTTAGGATATTTTCTGGGAATCCTTCTGGAAAAAAGGCCAAGTGTTCTTTGGCGGGATGGACCTGCAGGGATTTTCCTATTAATAGTGACGGCAATCATAAACCAGTTTGCTTCTTTTGTTGATTTGCGCTTTTTGCAGTTTGGAAACCCGATTTTATTTTTTTTGCGAACCATTTGCGGCGCAATTGGTGTAATAATGCTTTGTAGAGGATTGGAAGCGTACTTAAATGGTTTTGTGGGAAATGTTTTAAGATTTTTCGGAAAAAATTCATTGATTATCATGACTACCCACCTGGATTATCGTATTTTAAATTACTGTATTAAGGCAGCTGCACTTATCAATGGATTTGTTAGAAACCAGGTGCTGTATGCTGTGCTGACGGTGCTTTTTGTGTTCTTGGTGGAAGCAGTTGTGATTTATATAATCAACAGATTTTTTTATAAAATTTTAGGAAGAAAAACACAGAAGTAGCATACTTTTTTCACAATATGAACACAAATTATGGTTATTATAAGTTCATAAGATGAACATGGAGGTGTGCATATGTATAATGATGAATATTCAAATAATGTAAATAGAGATAATCAAAGTACCGGGGATTTTCAGCAGGAACGCTATAGTAGCTACAATGTAGATGAGCGTTTTGGCACTGTGGAAAAAGAGGCTCCTAAGAAGAAAAAGGGTGGCTTTTTTAAGAAGACCTTTGCTTTTGCTTGCGGAGGACTTTGCTTTGGACTTTTTGCAGGAATCGGTCTCTATGCGGTAACACAGGTAACGGACTTGAGCCTTTCACAGCCTGCAAGTACTACAACCCCTACACCGCAGATTTCAACGGTAGACACCACCCAAAATACCATTCAGAAAGATAATCTGGTAATGAACACCGTGATTACTTCTGATGTATCGGATATGGTTGAGGAAGTAATGCCGGCTATGGTATCCATTATCAATAATTACACGGAGACAGCCTCTTACTTCGGGCGTACCTACAGTCAGGAGGCACAGTCCAGCGGTTCCGGTATTATCATTGGTCAGACAGAAGACGAGCTTTTAATTGCAAGTAACCATCACGTAGTTTCCGGTGCGGACAGATTGGATGTAACCTTTATTGATGATTCTGTAGCAGTGGCTTCTATCAAAGGTCTTGATGCAGATATGGATCTTGCGGTAATTGCCATTCCTCTGGAAAGCTTGACAGCGGAAACCATGAACAATATCAGCATTGCTAAGCTGGGCGATTCTGAAGCACTTCGTCTCGGTGAGCCTGTAGTAGCAATTGGTAATGCCCTTGGTTATGGACAGTCAGTAACCGGTGGATATGTAAGTGCGCTCAATCGCGAAATCGATGTAGAGGGCGGTGCAAAGTGTGAGTTTATTCAGACGGATGCGGCAATCAACCCCGGTAATTCCGGTGGTGCCCTTCTTAACATGAACGGAGAAGTCATCGGTATTAATTCCAGCAAAATCGGTGGTTCTGCCATTGAGGGTATGGGATACGCAATCCCCATCAGTTCCGCAGAGCCGATTATCGGTGAGCTTATGCTGAAGGAAACCAGAGTAAAAATTACGGATGGCAACATTGGTTACATGGGGCTGAATCTTCAGACCGTTACGGAGGACTACGCATATATCTTTAACATGCCGGAAGGTGTATATATCCGTGGTATCGAGGAGAATTCTCCTGCTCAGCAGGCAGGCATGCTTGTAGGCGACATCATCTGTAAGATGGACGGTCAGAGCATCAGCTCTTATGAAGACTTACAGGAGATACTGCAGTACTTCGGACCGGGTTCTTCTACCACTGTTGTAGTAAAGCGTCCTATTGATGGTGCTTATACAGAAATTGAATTAGAGATTACCTTTGGCCAGAGACCGGAGTAAAATCGAACGCATACCACAGGAGCTGTGGTGTGCGTTTTTTGGTAGTGCAAGGTGGGTATAATCCCTTTATATTCGGTTTATAAAAAGTTTACTTGAGTCAAATGCAGAGATTTTGTATACTAGGAAAGGACAAGTAAAGTGTCTATGATGGAGGTTAGTTTTAAAAATCACATTGATATGCTGATTTTTAAAACCCGAATTTGTGCCGGAGCGACACAAATTTCGTTTATCACAGAGCCAAATTTGAGATTTGGCTCGTGCACCTCGCGACTAAGTCGCTTCGGAACGGGGGAAACAATGTCAGATTTTGAAAAGAATGAAATAGATGAAGTTGTGGAAGCAGAAGTAGATGTGACTGCTGACGAAACCGAGGAAAAAGATAATGAAAATGAATACGAAGACGTATGCTTCGTATGCCGCAGACCGGAGAGTAAGGCAGGGAGAATGTTTAAGCTGCCGAACAATATCTGTATCTGCGATGATTGCATGCATAAAACCATGGATGCGGTAAGTCAATATGATTATCAGGAGTTGATGAGTAATCCTCAGTTGCAGAAGGAATTGGATGATTTAATGAAAAACGGCGGTGGAAATATGCCGGGAAGTGGTGCTCCCGGAGGTATTCCGGGGATGCCTCATATCCGATTTGTAAATATGTCCGATTTGCAGGGAATGGGTGGTATTCCTCAAAAGCAGAAGCTGAAAAAGAAGAAAAAGTCGGAGAACAGCCAGCCGGTGCTCAATATCAAGGATATTCCGGCACCTCATAAGATTAAGGCCAGTCTGGATGAATATGTAGTGGGCCAGGAGCATGCCAAGAAGGTAATCTCCGTAGCGGTATACAATCACTATAAGCGTGTAGCTACAGGAACCATGGATGAGATAGAAATCGAGAAGTCCAATATGCTGATGATTGGACCTACCGGTTCCGGTAAGACCTATCTGGTAAAGACCTTGGCAAAGCTTTTGGATGTGCCTCTTGCCATTGCAGACGCCACATCTCTGACCGAGGCTGGATATATCGGTGATGATATTGAAAGCGTGGTTTCCAAGCTTCTCGCAGCAGCAGATAATGATGTGGAGAAAGTGGAGCGTGGAATTATCTTCATCGATGAGATTGATAAGATTGCCAAGAAGAAAAATACTACCTCCCGTGACGTCAGCGGTGAAAGTGTGCAGCAGGGGATGTTAAAGCTCTTAGAAGGTGCGGAGATTGAAGTGCCTGTAGGCGCAAATAGTAAAAATGCCATGGTGCCTCTTGCAACGGTAAATACCCGTAATATTTTATTTATCTGTGGAGGTGCATTCCCGGATTTAGATGAGATTATCAAGGAGAGACTGACCAAGACTGCATCCATCGGTTTTGGAGCTACCTTAAAGGATGAGTTTGATAAGGATAAGAATCTTTTAAAGAAGGTGAAGGTAGAGGATCTTCGTAAGTTTGGTATGATTCCGGAGTTTCTGGGACGTCTGCCGGTTATTTATACCTTGGATGCACTTTCTAAGGATATGATGGTGCAGATTCTGAAGGAGCCCAAGAATGCTATTTTGAAGCAGTATCAGAAACTGCTTGAGCTAGACGAGGTGAAGCTGGAATTTAACGATGAAGCATTGGAGGCTATTGCGGAGAAGGCCATGGAACAGGATACCGGTGCCAGAGCACTTCGTTCCATCATTGAGGAGTTTATGCTGGATATCATGTATGAGATTCCTAAGGATGACAATATCGGTCGGGTAACCATTACCAAAGAGTACATTGAGGGTACCGGTGGACCCATCATTGATATTCGTAGTAATAAGATTACCGGGCAAATTGAAGATTTCCGTGAGGTGAAGTAAGTAATGAAGGAGGTGGTGACATAGGTCATCGCCTTTTTTCGTAGAATAGGTATTGACATAATAGGAATATATGGTAATATAAACATATGAACGATGGTTCATATGTTTGAATAAAAGGAGATGGTTGTTATGACAAAGACTTATAAAATTGAAGTGGATTGTGCCAACTGTGCGTTAAAAATGGAAGAGGCAGCGAAGAGTACTGCAGGTGTGGCGAATGCTACCGTCAGCTTTATGACGCAGAAGATGAAGGTGGAATTTGCAGAGGGCGCAGATGTGGATAGTGTAATGAAGGATGTAGTGAAGGCTTGCAAAAAGGTAGAGGACGATTGCGAAATCTATTTATAAGCGGATAGGAGTAATATGACAAAGAAACAGAAGAAGGTACTGTATCGGATTATTGTATCGGCGGTACTTCTAATTATGTTACATTTTTTGCCCATTTCCGGTTGGGTAAGCTTTGCACTTTACATGGTGCCGTACCTGATTATCGGTTGCGATATTTTGAAGAAAGCCTGCAAGGGGATTCGGAATAAAGAGGTATTCGATGAAAATTTCCTGATGGCAGTTGCCACAGTGGGAGCAATTTTATTAGGAGATTACGTGGAGGGTACTGCCGTAATGCTCTTTTACCAGATTGGTGAGCTGTTCCAGAGCTATGCGGTGGGCAAGAGCCGTAAGAATATTACTTCACTGATGGACATTCGACCGGATTATGCTAATGTGGAGAAGGAAAACGGGGAGCTGGAGCAGGTGGACCCGGACGAGGTTGCCATTGGTACTGTCATCGTGGTGAAACCCGGGGAAAAGCTTCCAATAGATGGTAATGTGGTTGAGGGCAGTTCTACTCTAAATACCAGTGCCCTTACAGGAGAGAGTCTCCCAAGAGAAGTAAGTGTGGGGGATGCAGTTATCAGTGGTTGTGTAAATCTAACCGGTCTTATAAAGGTAGAGACCACAAAGGAATTCGGAGAGTCCACCGTATCAAAAATTCTGGATTTAGTGGAGAATTCCAGCATGAAGAAATCCCGGAGTGAGAATTTTATCTCCAAATTTGCCCGCTACTATACACCGGCAGTATGCTACAGTGCTTTGGTGCTGGCAATTCTGCCACCAATCCTTAATTTGCTTATGGGGAACCCAGCTAATGTGGGAGAGTGGGTAACAAGAGCGCTTACCTTCCTGGTAATCAGCTGTCCATGTGCGCTGGTAATTTCTATTCCCTTAAGCTTCTTTGGTGGAATCGGTGGAGCTTCTTCACAGGGTATTTTGATTAAGGGTTCCAACTATTTAGAAACCTTGGCATCTACGGAGACAGTAGTATTTGACAAGACCGGTACCCTTACTAAGGGAGTATTTCAGGTGGTGAAAATTGTGACGGATATGTCACAAGAAGAATTGTTAAAGCTGGCAGCTCATGCAGAAAGCTATTCCACACATCCCATCAGTAAGAGCGTTGTGGAAGCCTACGGTAAGGAAATTATCACCGGAGAAGTCGGCGATATTCAGGAGATTTCCGGCCATGGTGTAAAGGCAATGTGTTTCGGCAAAGAAGTGGCAGCAGGTAATGATAAGCTGATGAAGAGCATGGGACTTACCCCTCCGGAAGCAGTGGAAGATGGAACCGTAGTATATGTAGCTGTAGATGGAAGCTATGCGGGCTGTATCATCATAGCGGACACCTTAAAGTCGGAGTCCGAGGGTGCCATGAAGGTGTTAAAGAGGGCCGGGGTAAGAAAGCTGGTAATGCTGACAGGAGATAAGAAAAGCGTTGCAGAGAAGATTGCCGGGCAGCTGGGCATAGATATGGTAAAGAGTGAACTCCTTCCTGCGGATAAGGTTACGGAAGTGGAGTCCCTTTTGGAACAAAAGAAAAAAGGCAAGGCCCTTGCCTTTGTGGGGGATGGCATCAATGATGCCCCGGTACTTTCCAGAGCAGATATCGGAATTGCCATGGGAGCCATGGGCTCTGATGCGGCGATTGAGGCAGCGGACATTGTGCTCATGGATGATAATCCGGAAAAGATTGCACTGGCAATCAAGATTTCCAGAAAATGTATGGGTATCGTATACCAGAATATTGTATTTGCTCTTGGCGTAAAGGCAATCTGCCTGATTCTGGGAGCAATAGGAATTGCCAATATGTGGCTAGCCATCTTTGCAGACGTAGGTGTTATGGTGCTTGCAGTGCTGAATGCCATCCGTTGCTTGTATATTAAGAAGGATTAAGTTAAAATAGGCTTTGGAGCGGTATGCTTCAAAGTCTATTTTTGAGGTTAAAAATATGAAATTGTATTTACTTCGCCATGGCGAAACGGATTGGAATAAAGCAAGGAAAATTCAGGGATGTACAGATATTCCATTAAATGATTACGGAAGAGAACTGGCGGGTCAGACAGGAGAAGGAATGAAGGATATTCCTATTGATCTGGTAATTACCAGTCCCTTAATCCGTGCAAAGGAAACCGCACAGCTTGTTATGCAGGGAAGGGATGTAGAGGTAGTAGAGAATCCTCAGATTCAGGAGATGAATTTCGGAGAGTATGAGGGCAGACCCTCTGATGAAGAACCCACTGCGTCCATACTTCGGGCATTCTTTAAGAATCCCGGAGCGTATCCGCCACCGAAGCAGGGGGAAAGTATACCGGAGCTGCTTGAGAGAACCGGAGATTTCTTGAAAGAGTTATTTGGGAATCCGAAGCTGCAGGATAAAAATATCTTGGTTTCCACACATGGGGCGGCCATGACCGGACTTGTAAACAATATCAAGGGGCAGCTTGAGGTGAATGACTTCTGGAAAATGGGGGTTCCGCCTAATTGTGCAGTGACCATCGTTTCCATAGAAGGTGGCGAAGCAACCATCGTAGAAGAAAATCATATTTATTATTAAGTGAAAGAAGTTTCTATGACTTGACAGTCGTAGAAATTTTTTTTAGACTTTCATACTAATCTCTTGTAATAAATGCCGATATTATGTTGAGAAAATGTAAAAAGTATGGTAATATTGTACAAATAGAGGAATTCCGAAAGGAGAGGGATTATGGCGAAAGGGTTGGTATATACTAACGAGAATTGTATCGGGTGTAATAAATGTATTTCCGTGTGTCCGGTTATTACAGCAAACACCGCTGTGGAAAGGGATGGAAAAAACGTTATTGAAGTCAATCCGGAAAACTGTGTGGGATGTGGTGCCTGCTTTGATGCATGTGAGCATGGGGCTCGTAACTTTAATGATGATACGGAAGAGTTTTTTGCGGATTTAAAAAAGGGTGAAAAGATTTCTCTATTGATTGCTCCTGCTTTTGCAGCAAACTATCCCGGCGAGTATAAACAGATTCTGGGCGGCCTTAAAAAGCTTGGAGTAAATCGTATTATCAGCGTCAGCTTTGGTGCAGATATTACAACCTGGGCATATATTAAATATATAACCGAAAATAGCTTTACCGGCGGCATTTCTCAGCCCTGTCCCGCAGTAGTAAATTATATTGAAAAATATATTCCGGAACTTCTGCCGAAGCTGATGCCTGTGCACAGTCCTATGATGTGTGCTGCAATATATGCCAAGAAGTATATGAATATCACGGACAAGTTTGCATTTATCAGTCCCTGCATTGCAAAGAAATCCGAGATTACTGCGGAGAATAACGGAGAATATATTTCTTATAATGTTACCTTTGATCATCTGATGGAATATGTGCGCAAGAACAATATTAAAGGAGAGGCAGTATCGGACGAAATTGAGTATGGTCTGGGTTCCATCTATCCGATGCCGGGCGGCTTAAAGGAAAATGTATATTGGTTCTGCGGAGAAGATTTGTTTATTCGCCAGATTGAGGGTGAGAAGCATGTATATCATTTCCTTGAAAATTATAAGGAGAAAGTACTTGGAAAGAAGGATGTGCCATTCATGGTAGATGCCCTTAATTGTTCTCAGGGCTGTATTTATGGAACCGGAATCGAAGAATCAAAGACAAAAAATGAAGATATTCTCTATGAGATTCAGAGAATAAAAGCGGCAAGCAAGAAGAAGAGAAGTGGAGCATGGCAGGCAAAGAGTACGCCGAAGAAGCGTCTTGCAGCACTGAATAAGCAGTTTAATAAGCTGAACTTAAGTGATTTTATCAGAACGTACACCGATAGGTCTGCGGACAAAGTGATTGTAAAACCAAATGCACAAGAGCTGGATGCTATTTTCAGAAGCTTGCATAAGAACACGGAAGCCTCCAGAAAGATTAACTGTGGTTCTTGTGGTTATGAGTCTTGTAAGGATATGGTAACCGCAATACATAATGGCAATAATTGTGCAGGAAACTGTGTGCACTTTATAAAAGATTCTGTTTTGGAGGAAAAGAAAAAGCAGGAAATTATTTCTTTAGAAATTGAAGAAAAGAATAGAGAGATTTTGGAGAAAAACAGAGTTCTCAGTGAAATGCTGGAAGCTGCAAATGAGGATTTGAGTACCTTAAATGAATCCATTACAGAAATGGTAAACGGCAATAACAGCAATGCAGAAGAGAGTAGTAACATTAGCGGAAGTATGATTGAGGTGGTACACTTCTGTGAGAGCATGAAAGAATCTTTTGAAGGGATAAATAATCTGTTGGCGCAGTTGGAGAACAATAACAACAGTATCACTCAAGTGGCAAATCAGACCAATTTGCTTTCTTTGAATGCTTCTATTGAAGCGGCGAGAGCCGGAGAGGCAGGAAAGGGATTTGCGGTGGTTGCAGAGCAGATTAAGACCTTAAGTGAGTCTAGTAAAGATACAGCATTGGGCAGCAATAAGAATAAGGATGAAATCGTAGAAGCAATAAGTATTCTTACAGAAGAAGCGGAACGCTTGATGAAGATTGTAGATGATGTAAATGAAAGAATCAGCAATCTGGCGGCCAGTACAGAAGAGATAGCGGCTTCGGCAACCATGGTCAGTGAAGTTTCTGATGATTTGAAGGAAAGATTTGAGGTTTTACGAAGTCTTTAAGTAATATGTGATAAAGGTTTCTACTATCCGCATAGGATAGTAGAAACCTTTTTATTTGGTGAGAAATGGATTGTAGACAAGCGGCTTATTCCAATGATTACGCAGATGCAATCATTGATTTTTCGGTAGAAGGAATCTCTGAGGATCTTACAGATACCTGTGTGATTCCGGTGGATGACCGGTTTTCAGTGGTATTTCGAAACAGGCTACTTACCCCGGATATTCCGGGAAATACATATGAATATCAGTATGTGCCAAAAATCTACGGATTAATGATGGAGGGAATGGGAGGCAGTCCGGCAGCTTTTGACCCATCGGCACTGATACAAAGCGGAATTAGCTCTCTCCAAAATGCGCCCTTGTATCTAAGGGGGAGAGGAGTACTGGTAGCCATTATTGATACAGGCATCAATTTTACCTTGCCCCAGTTTCGGGATGAATTGGGCGAGAGTAGGATTCTGGCTTTATGGGATCAAAATAATGGGGGAACAAACCCGCCCCCGGAAGGATATTTTTTCGGAAGTGAGTATACAAAGGCAGATATTGACAGAGCACTTTTGGCGGAGGCACCCTATGATGTGATACCCAGCAGGGATGAGAATTTCCATGGTACCATTATGGCTGGGCTGGCTGCCGGAAGCGAAGTGGAGGAAACCGGTTATGTAGGTGCTGCACCGGATGCACAGCTTATTATAGTTAAGCTGAAGCCTTGTAAGGATTACCTGAGGGAATATTACCGCATTGCATCGGGGGCGTCCGCATATCAAGAGACGGACATTATGCTGGGGATGAAGTATGCAGAATCCTTTGCCCAAGAATTTTCCAGGCCGCTCATCATCTGTCTGGGGCTTGGAACGAATCTGGGGGACCATAGTGGAAATAATTTTCTGGCATCCTATATGAATAAGCTAGCGCTTAGGAAGAATTGCGCAGTCGTAACCTGTGCCGGAAATGAGGGAAACAGAGCCCATCACTTTCGGGATGTGCTGGAGAAAGCGGGAAACAGTAGTGGATTTCGGGATGTAGAAGTACGGGTAAATGCAGGAAATCAGGGATTTTACATGGAGCTTTGGGGGAATCGCACGGATGTTTTGAATGTTTCCGTACGCTCGCCCGGAGGAGAGGCAGTGCCGCCTATGAGAATCAGTGAGGAGCAGACCATGGAATACTCTTTTGTGTTTGAACGTACCAGATTAGTTGTACAGAATGTGTTTGTGGAGCCCCTAAGTGGGGAACAGTTAATACGGTTTTTCTTTACTGCACCCACGGAAGGAGTCTGGAATTTCAGAGTTTTCTCTTCTACGGAAGTATACAACGGTACATTTGACATGTGGTTACCTATAGAGGAGTTTTTGTATTCCTCCGTAGTGTTTCTTGAGCCGGATCCGGATATAACCGCGACGGAGCCGGACTTTCAGAAAGGAATTATTACGGCAGGAGCTTACCGGACAGATAACGGAAGTATCTGGCCGGAGTCCGGTAGGGGCTTTGGAAGAACAGGAGAGGTTACTCCTACAATCACGGCTCCAGGCGTGAATGTATCTACAATTTATGGTGAACGCACCGGAAGCAGTCTGGCGGCGGCTCTTACAGCGGGAGGAGCAGCGCAATTAATGCAATGGGCAGTTGTAGAGGGAAGAAATCCCTTAATGGACGGAATACAATTGAAAAATTATTTAATAAAAGGAGCGGTTCGAACACCGGAGACAGTATATCCGGATGTTCGCTGGGGATATGGAAAACTGAATGTCAGAGGAGTTTTGGAGGCCTTACAATCACAATAGTAAGGTGATTCGTTAAAGTGTTAAAATTTTACTTGTATTCAGTAAGATTCTGTGCTACAATACGTTCATACTTGTGAAGGACAAAGGGGTTCGGCAGTGTTTGCTGAGCTCTTTTTTCGCTATATTGCGATAAAGACAGGAAGGAGATTATGAAAATGGCAGAAAAAATCAGAGTAGGTATATTAGGCTACGGTAACTTGGGAAAAGGTGTAGAATGTGCATTAAAGCAGAATACAGATATGGAACTTGTGGCAGTGTTCACAAGAAGAAATCCGGAGGATTTAAAGATTTTGACTCAGGGTGTGCCTGTGTATAATGTATCTGATGCAGTGGCACATAAGGATGAAATTGATGTAATGATTCTTTGCGGTGGAAGTGCAACCGACCTTCCTAAGCAGACACCTGAGTACGTTCAGTATTTTAATGTAATCGACAGCTTTGATACCCATGCGAAGATTCCCGAGCATTTTGCAAATGTGGATGCGGCAGCAAAGGCATCCGGTAAGGTAGGAATTATTTCTTGCGGCTGGGATCCGGGGATGTTCTCTTTAAATCGTGTATATGCAAGCGCCATTTTACCTCAGGGAAAGGATTATACCTTCTGGGGCAAGGGGGTTTCTCAGGGACACTCCGATGCAATCCGCCGTATCGAAGGTGTTCTGGATGCAAGACAGTACACCATCCCTGTTGACGCAGCATTGGATAAGGTTCGTAGCGGAGCAAATCCTGAACTGACTACCAGAGAGAAGCACACCAGAGAATGCTTTGTAGTGGCTGAGGAGGGAGCAGACCTTGCTCGTATCGAGAAGGAAATCGTCACCATGCCTAACTATTTTGCTGATTACGATACTACCGTAAACTTTATTTCTATGGAAGAACTAAAGGCAAATCACAGTGGAATTCCTCATGGTGGATTCGTTATCCGTACCGGAAAGACCGGCTGGGACGAGGAGTACAATAATGTGATTGAATACAGCTTGAAGCTGGATTCCAACCCTGCATTTACTGCAAGTGTACTTGTTGCTTATGCAAGGGCTGCATATCGTATGGCAGCAGCAGGTCAGAGCGGATGTAAGACTGTATTTGACGTGGCGCCTGCACAGCTTTGCATGGCAAGCGGCGAAGAATTAAGGGCACACATGTTATAGAATCAGAGTCAGTGACTTTGCAAAAGAAAAGCCTCAAAGCGGTCATTTTGTGAATGATGTTGATTAAGAAAAAGAGGGAAAGTATCTATGCTGCATAACCTGTTGTGTAGATACTTTTTTCCATGAAAATTCCCGAAAAAGACGGCGAAAAGTATCTATTCACCTAAATCTGCTGGTGAGATACCGAAAACATGCGTCCATTGGTATCCTAGGAGAGGATTTTTCCCTATAGAGAAAAATAATCTGAAAAAAGGCCTGTTCTGGGTGATTTTGAGAGAAGAAAAGTATCTTGAGAGTAAAAAATATTGTATAGATACACACCACAGAAAATCAGCGTTCTGAATGTACAAAAAGGCAGTTACATGATAAAATAAATCGTAAAGAGAGTCATCAAGCTGAATGACGGGATTAGAAAATGTATAATAGTGGTATGGGTCATACGAAAGAAAGGAACTACATAAGATGAAAGATTTACTTAAGCTTGTAAATAAAGTTGAGAAGGCAGCCAATGAGTTTACCGATTGGGGATTTACTACTTCTCCGGCGCCGGAAGGAGACGGTTTTTTGGTTGGTGCACAGCTTCAGTCCAAGACAGAGGATATTCTGAATGTAATTTTTGACATCAAGAAGAAGGAATCTTCCATTGCCGTGTTTATGCCGGGCTGTATCTTTCAGGAAGAGTTTGTAAAGCAGCAGGTAGGACTTTTAGGTTTTCCGGTGCATGTGTCGGGAAGATGTGGAGAAATGCTTCTTGTGAGAAGTAAGTTTGAGACCAGCCGTCTGGAAACAGATTTGGATGTTGCGGTTAAGGGCATGATGATGGAAATGATTAACGCTGTAAATCGGATTTATACGAAAGGTAAGAAAAGTGAATAATCATTTCAAGAAGGCCATGAGATATGAAAATCTCAATGGTCTTTTTGCTGGCAAATAGGAGACAGTTATGGCATATAAAATATGACATAACTGATATATAACTTTTAACATATCAATGTTGCAAATAAAAAGTGTATAATAGTACAAGGGAATTATACATTTTGATAATACTTAGATTGAAATGTTTGTGCAATTTAACAGAAAATGGCGGGAGACAATTAGTAGTTATTATAGAAAAAATTTTGGAGGATTGACGTGAGTAAACACGTACTATACAATCTTGAACTAAGAAGTACTGGTATATAGAAAAATGCATTAGATATATATTGAAATAGATATATCGAAGCTTGGAATGTAACTATTGAAAAGAGGAAAAAAACTATGTGATTCCTGTAAGCCTAAAGGGAGAACTCAAGGGATATGAGAAGACTTATAAGTAAGAGACCGAGAAGCCGGATAAAAAGAGCAATTGTATTTATCCTGTCCCTTGTACTTATTCTACAGACTTTCTTTCCATGCGGAACAGAATTTATGGTAAGTGCAATGGATTTTGTAGAGGATGATAATCCATCCTATACAATTTATTTTGATGCAACCCAGATAGCAATGGAAAAAAGCTTTGTAGAAGGTGGAGTGTACCTTTATGCCTACGAGGATTTTTTTTACCCAGACCGGAAAACGTTTTCCAAAAACCCGGTACAAATGACGCCGTCGGAATTGGGGGAAAATTTTTTTGAATGCAAGTTGGATGAAATGTACACCAATGTACAGTTTTTCCTTGGAAGTTCCATGGATGCTGAGATTCAATCACCCGTACTTACAGTGGATTGGACACAGTATTCGGCACCCTGTTATACCATGTCGCTTGTGCCTGATACGGTATCTGCAAGCGATAGCCTGACGGACACCGTATCGACGAATGATCAACCTGTGGATACGGAAATGACCTATTCTGTACAGATGGAACTTACAGATTTAGGAGAACTCTCCGGAGCTTATGGCATGGAGGATCTGGTGGCAGGTACTTTCGATTTAACAAAGGCAGTTACATTAGAAGCCGGACGATTGTATCTGAATCCTGCAGGAATGAACTTGGGGGATAAAGATTGGAGTACCGAATCGGAAGTCTATATCAGCCTGCCTGCTTGGAAAGAGGACGCTTTAAACAGTAAAGGAACAAGGGATTCAGCGACGGGATATTGGTGGTGGGATATATCTTCTTGGAATAGTACGGATGATTATTTTTTCTTTGCCATATCCAGTAATTGGGACACAATAAAAAGCGGCGATTATTACCGTACTGCGTTGAGTAGTATAAAACTCAGCGAGGTGAAAGCAAAGGTAGCTGATAAAGGGGTTGTATTTGTACAAGATGGTACAGCGTCCGGAACAATTGATAATAAAAAAGTATATGCCATTAATGAGTTCACCTCTTTAGAAGGGCAGACCATTTACTTTGTAGACGCTACGGAAACTCTTACTGCTGTCAAAGCTGTTTTCTCAGAGACAAGCGGTTTTGATACTACAGAGGAAGTAACAGTCGAGTCAACGGAAAGTGCATCTGCGGTGCTTTCTTTCACAATCCCGGGCGAGCAAAAATATGTAAAGTTTGTAGATGAAAACGATAATCAATTGGGAGATATCTACAACCTTTACGGAGAAACAGAAAATGGGGTACAGAGTATTCTCTTTACTGCAGGTACTAGCGATACTTACTACTACAATGTTACGGAAAAGACGGATAGTACAATTAGTACTTGGGGAGTTACACCGGAAACGGATGAAACCCCTCTTGCAGGGAAGACAATCTACTTTGACAAGCTCCATTTCCACGCAGAGCAGGAGAGTTATTTACAGATTGGGGAAGGCGAATCCATAAAATTAGGTGCTACCTCAGATGATGAGAATACATTGAGCTATACTTTCCCGGTGGATTCCGGGGCCACATCTCAGACATGGCTTACCTTTATGGCAGCAGACGGAACCAAATATCGTTTCCGCTGGAGTGATTTCGGAACAGATGCAGATCCTGTGAATGAGGTAACGCTGAATTACAATGTTGCCTATGTAACGGGAGAATACGAAAAAGCGGTTACAGTATATTTTGATGCTACCTTTTCAAAGTTATTCTACGGAACGGAAGGCGGTTCTACGGGAATTCCGGCAAATGGCGGTACCGGTATGATTCGGTATTATGCCACAAAGAGCGATGATTCATCAGCTTTTGCAGAAGGCGATATGGAATTGGTAGCTGCGTATTCTGTAGATGGTCATGCATGGAAGGATGTCTATAAAGCAGATTTACCGGAAGGGTATGACAAAATTGTATTTTCGAACTTTGATATGACAAATGCCACCAACTATGGTGGCTACGGCAATAGTACTACAACGTTGACAATTCCTGCAACGCTGAAAAACCCTTGCTTCTATGCGGATGTGGGAGATGCATCAGCATATACTGCTTATCCCGATGGTACAAGAGACGGATATTGGGCTGAAGTTTATTCCATAAGGGACGCAGAAAAGGGAAAAAGTACTGCACAGGCCGAGATAGATGTTGTAGACATTGATGACGACCAGATTTTCACCAGAGCATCAAATGTACTTTACATCAATTCAACATTTTATGACTATTATACGGACTATGAGCTGAACGGTAATAACCGCGATACTTACAAGTACGACAATGGTATGTCTCATCGTAACTGGGTGACATTCCGACAGTTCAATCAGGCTCTTAGTGATTATTATAAGGAAAACAGTGTTTCCATTCCTATATATACGGGACACTTCCAGCCAAGTGCATATGCTGACAGTGATACATTTGAACTGATTCAGCCGGATTTGCAGTTATATGGTTATTATGAAAACTATAACCTTTTTATGGCTGTAAATAATTCCAACTACGATGTGAACGGAAATGATAAGAAAGTAGATTATGCTGCACAGGGACTGGTATCATCTACGCTGGTACAGGATGCGCTGAAGGTAGCAACAGGTACCGGAAGTGTGATATCCGAGCCGCATTTTGACGAAGCCTTTTTGGCAGGAGAGAATAGTAAAAATGCAGTGCTTGGCGATGTGTATCACAATGTAGCATTTCCTTTCAAACAGGTGGATGATGATAATGATGGTATAAGCTACTGGCATTTTAATAGTAAAGACACGACTCTGGCAATGAAGCAGGATCCGAATACCAATGCTTACTATCTGCAAGATGTGGGAAATCAAAATTGGTCTAAAAATGTGGACAGTGCTTCAGAGGTGGCTGAGGTTTCTACGACATACGGCTTCTTCCCGTTTAATGAGACCAGTACTGCGACACATGCCAATACCTATAATTACGGTTTTGGGGCGAAGTTGGAATTTCAATTCCGATTAACAGAGAATGGAAAGGTCTTAAATAATAAGGGCGACGAAATTCCTATTACCTTTGAATTTTCGGGTGACGATGATGTATGGGTTTTTATCGATGACCAGCTGGTATTGGATGTAGGTGGTGCCCATGGAATTGTTCACGGTGAGATTAATTTCGCAGATAAAATGGCAACCGTAGAAAAGGCAAAGGTAATCGACGCCTCACATCCGGAAGCTGAACCGGCCAAGTCCACATTCACGCTGTCCGGTAATACTTCCACAGAGCATACGCTTACCATGTACTATATGGAGCGCGGTATGTGGGAATCCAATATGGAAATCAAGTTTAACTTCCCGGATGAAAACCAGCTGGAAGTGGAAAAGCAGGTGGACAAGACGGATGTAAACGACATGTTCCGTAATCTGTTTGATAATGTATCATTGTTTGAATATAACATCATGAATTTGGCAACCCATTATGGAGAATACAAGGTGACAAATTCCGCACAGGCAGCAACCAAACAGACCTTCAATGATACCTTCAATGATTCCACGGGAGATGATGAGGTCAATCCTACGGAGGCAGCCAATACATTTGCGCAGGTAACTGATTTTGGCGGACATACAAATGTGGTGCATTGGTATGCAAAATATACAGATACCGGGGGAATGTATCGAGACGAACGCTACGGAATTATTCAACCGATGAACGGCACTCCGGTTGATATTTCCGGAATGAGCTATTTGGAATTCTCTTTCTATTATGATTATTACGATACCCCTTCTCTTTCCAATATGTATCTGCAATTGGTTGATACAGGTGGAAAAATAAAGGGAAATACCACAGATTATCTATCCGGAAAAACTTATGGTATTGTCACTATGGCAAATAAGCAGTGGGTTACTGTGAAGATCAACTTAGGTGCCTTAGCTGCAGAGGAAGGATTTAATAGTCAGGTACAAGAAATCCGGTTTGGATACAATTATCCCAGAGATATCTATCTGGATGATTTCATTTTCTGTCCGGCAGCAGTGGCAGGAGAACTGACCGGTTTCGTGACAAAGCAGTATCATATTCCGGATTATGGATCAGCCACCTCCGGGAAACTGGAAATACCTGTAGGAGCTACATATTCATCCTCTACCGGGGAAAACCGTGTAATTGGCGAGGATGGAACCTTTTACTTACAAAATGGAGAATCCATAGTCTTCAAGGATCAGTTCCGGCGAGGAAGCTACATATATCTGGAAGAGAAAACGAATGCTTTATTTGAGACTACCTGGACGATGTATGAAAACGGGCAGGCAGTGAATTATTCACCAAATGCCTTCGGCTCGGGAAGTACGGTGGCAAACGGAGTAGTGAATTCCTTACAAAGCGTTTCGGGAACTGTGGTGAATGACGATAGAACCGAAGCGGTGATAGATACAACAATTACAGATAATGGTACAGATATAGTTTCAAAGAATGCATATACGGAAGCAAAACAGCCTTCGGAAAAAGAAACATTTGTATTCCGTTCCTATGCAAACCCGGATGATGTTACCACCACGACAAAACTAAAAGTGGTTTACACCAATAAAGTAAAGGTGGGCAGCCTGAAAATCACAAAAGAAACGCTTTATCCGGATGAGACATTGAGTGGCTCTTATCAGGTGAAAGTAGTCTTCTCCAATATAGGTGGTATCGCATTGGAGGATGCACCTATTGAGACAACGGTGACGTTAATGGCGGGAGGGACTGCAACAATTGAAGGAATTCCGCTGGGAACCTTCTATACGGTAGAGGAAATAACGCCTACCGATGGTTCTTATCTTGGAGAGGTCATAATATCTCATCCAAGCCGTATGATGATTGAGCCGGGAACCTATATCGCAAAAGGTGTGATAGATGAGCAGACGGGCGATGATACCATACCGATAGTTACCTTTAGGAATACCATGGAACCGAAGATTTCCGCTTCTGTTATCAAGAAATGGACGGATGAATTAACCGGTACAGAATTACAGTCAAATCTTCCGGCGTCTATCCGTGTGCAGTTGCAGCGAAAGCAGGAAAATGCGGAGGATAGTACATATGAAGTGGTAACTGATTATGAGGCGATTACCATTGAACCCGCAAGGGAGAATGGTGCGGTAGTCTGGAAGTACACAGCCGGAGGGTTAGATAAGGTGGTTGATTATCCTAATGCTGATGGGGATCCCACAAATGATAATATCAAGTGGGTTTACCGGTTTGTGGAGATTGACAGCAGCGGAGATGTACTGGAGAACGGTCAGGTGCTTACTTTGCAGAGCGGAACCGCGGAAGAAGATTATGAAGTAACCTATGGGAATCCCACTGCAGACGGCGATACCGGTGATTATTCCGGCACCATTACCAATACGCTACTGGGTCCGTCAAACTTAAAGATTACGAAAAGTTCATCAGAGACGGATGAGCGGTTACCGGGAGTAAAATTCCAACTGAAAAAGTGGGATGAAGAACAGAATTCTTATGTTGCAATAACGAATGGGGAACAGTCTACATCGGATTATACGGATGGTGACAAAGTTACCGGCGGAGAAGCAGTCTTCTCTGATCTGGAAAACGGAACCTACCAATTGACAGAGCTGGAAACGGCGGATGGGTATACTTTATTGAAGGAGCCAATCATTATTGTTATTGACAGAAAGAACTGTACCTTCACTTATCGCATGGAAAGTGAAGAGGCAAGTGCAGCGCAGAACCTTACTTTTGATAAGGATACGCGTACCATTGCCTTGTCAATAAAGAATGCTCCCGGCTTCGTATTACCCGCCACCGGCTGGACTAGTCCCATTTCCTTCCGGACCGGAGTCATCCTATATCTATCATGTATATGTACGGCCATAGGCCTTATATATAGAGGTAAAGTAAGTAAACGTAGAACAAGCAATTAAGAAAGGACACAAGATAATGAGGAAAATGAAAAAGTTTTTAGCCGCAGTGCTGGCAATGGCGTTGACAATGTCTATGGTGCCCATGACAGCACTTGCTGACACAACAGGGGGCGCATCCGTAGTGAATCCTGCGCAGACTACTGGGGAAACAATTGACACAACGAAAACAGGTTCTTTGACAGTTTATAAGTATGAGTTTAGAGATGGTACAACAACTGGAACAAGCGCAGGAACCGGACAGCAGGAGCAGATTCCGGATGGAGCAACTGTGATTGAGGGAGTAGGCTTTACGCTGTATAAGGTTTCTGATTTAGATAGCTATTATGCTTCAGATTCCGTAAGTCTTCCGACGACTGCACCAAGTAATTTGG
The DNA here is from genome assembly GCA_017467845.1 of Lachnospiraceae bacterium. Classification (GTDB taxonomy): domain Bacteria; phylum Bacillota; class Clostridia; order Lachnospirales; family Lachnospiraceae; genus Acetatifactor. Next base: position 27,785 of record JAFUKH010000074.1, read on the forward strand.
CTAATCTTACACCAATAGGAGGCGCAGAACAATTAACAGACACAGATGGTAAAGTATCCTGGACAAATCTTGATTTGGGTATTTACTATGTTGTGGAAAGTACTCCGCCTGTAAGTGCAGTTAGTAATCCGGTAGAGTTCTATGTATCTATTCCTATGACTACGGTAAATGGAGAGAGCTGGTTGTATGATGTAGTAGTATATCCGAAAAATACTACTTCTTATGCAGGCGTCATACTTAAGAAAATTGGTAATAATACGGACACTACGCTTATTTCAGATGCTCGATTTGTGTTGGAAAAATATGATTCAACAAATACCGCTTGGTATTATGTAAAGAATACCGAAACAGATGATGCGAAACCTGCCAATTGGACATATAACACCACAGAAAAGAATCAGGCTACTGTATTTAGTACCGGCGATGCAGGCACTATTCAGATTGAAGGATTATCATATGGTATATATCGTTTTACAGAAACTTATGCCCCTGATGGATATATTATGGATGAAACAATTTATCATGCATTTGAGATAGATCAAGCTGGTAAGGTTTATAACTATAATGTTGCCACTACAGCAACAGGTGATGAGATTACAGATAAAACGATTGTGGTAAACAACGAAAAGCCGGCTGTAGATAAGCAGACTAAAAATGTAGGTGGAACCTGGGGCGATGATGCAGATTATAGTATCGGCGATGAGGTTCCATTCAGAATCGTAGTAGATGTACCAGCTAATATTAATAAGTTAAAGACATTTAAGGTAACGGATATCATGTCTGACGGATTAAAATTAGAGGACACGAGTAGGTTCACAATAAAGGGATATACATCTACACAGGATATAGACACAGACGCGGACGCAGGAGCAGAGATCACAGGTGTGAATGTAGCGACAGATACCACAAAGCCGCAGGAGTGGACAGTAGAGTTTTCTAATGATGTAAAGGCGACCATTGCTGCTGCAAATTACGAGAAAATCGTAATTGAATTCACAGCGAAGCTGGATACAGATGCCGTAATAGCCGGTACCGGTAATGCCAATGATGTAAAGCTTACATATAGTAATCAGATTTTAACAGATTCAAATCCAGATGATACTGTGGAACCAGAGCCTACAGAAAGTGAATTAACAGACAAGGTAGTAGTGTACACTTTCCAGATTAATTTAACAAAAACCTTTGCTGGTCCGGTAAATGGTGAGAGTTATTCGGCAACATTCCAGCTGTACAGAGCAAAAGCTGATGGAGGTATATCACTTAAATTGAGTGATGGAAGTATAGTACAGGCAGAGCTGGTTGAGAGTGCAACGGTTACATATAAGACAGATGAAAACGGAGCTGTAGTAACTGAAAGTGGAGCTACTCTGGACGGAACACTCATTTTTGACGGCTTAGAAAACGGAGACTATTATCTGGTGGAAACCGCAACAGCACCTGGTTATAACCTGTTAAAAGCACCGGTGGCAGTAACGATAAATCGTGTTTATGAAACCACCATTACCACAACATCAGAAACAGATGCAAATGGAAAAGTAACAGAAACTACAACATCAACAACTAAGTATTACACTGATACTAGTAAAGCAAACGAACTTGCAGATACAGACGTAACCCAGACCATCATCAACAGCAAGGGCTTCGTCCTTCCTACCACCGGTGGTGTCGGTACTTATATCTTCGTCTTCGTAGGTGTTTCCATGATGGTTGCTGCAGTGCTTCTGTTTGTTACCACTAAGAAAAAGGAATCAGAAACCAAGTAATATAGATAAACGCAAAAGCTTAAAGGAGCTGCCATGGATAAAATCAGAATGTGGTTCATAGCAATCCTATTCCTGTCCGGACTTGGCATTACGCTGTATCCCTTTGTCAGTAATCTGATAGCCCAGTCCAATGCCAGCCGGGCAATTGATTCTTATAATGAAATAGTTGCCCAGATGGATGAAGAAGAGATTGACGCTGCAAAGGCAGCAATTCAGAAATACAATGAGCAATTAAATAATGCCTTTGTTTCCGGTCAGGAGATGGAGGAAGGAATCAGCTATGTAGATATGATGGATATCGGAGAGAGCATCGGCTTTATCACCATTCCTAAGATTGACGTAGACCTTCCTATCTATAATGGTACCGGGGAGGATGTATTGCAGAAAGGTGTGGGACATCTTGAGAATTCCTCCTACCCGGTAGGCGGTATGGGAACACATTCGGTTTTGACAGGGCACAGAGGCTTGCCCAATGCGGTTTTATTTACGGATTTGAACAAGCTGGAAGAGGGCGATTACTTTTATCTGCACGTGCTGGACGAGGTATTGGCATATCGTGTTGATCAGATTAAGGTAGTGCTTCCGGAAGAAACGGGGGATCTGAAAATTGAGAAGGACAAGGATTACTGTACCCTTGTGACCTGTACCCCTTATGCAGTCAACACCCACAGGCTCCTGGTACGCGGTTCCAGAACGGAGTATATCCCGGAGGAGGAGAGCAGACAGGAGCTGGAATACGTGGATGTTTCTTCCGGTACCCTTGTAAAGCGTCTGGTAGATGCCAGGGCGTGGCTGGCAGTGGCGCTGCTTGGTATGGTTATTGTAGAATCTATGTTTTTTGTTTTGATTGTTAGTACAAGGGCAAAGATAAGAAGACGGAAACGAGCCGGTCTCAGAAGACAGAAGGAAAGTCAGAAAGGATGGGAATAGCCAATGAAAAGTGTGGGAAAAGCCCAAGCGATTATGAGAGAAGTAAAGAAGGTAATCGTAGGGAAAGATGCGTGTGTAGAGATGATTATGACGGCTATTCTCGCCGGTGGACATATCTTGATTGAAGATATCCCGGGAGTGGGCAAGACCACCATGGCACTGGCTTTTGCCAAGGCCATGCATTTGAAGCAGAATCGTATCCAGTTCACGCCGGATGTACTGCCGTCGGATATTACAGGATTTTCCCTGTATAACAAAGCTACGGATTCCTTCCATTATCAGCCGGGGGCTGTTATGTGTAATCTGCTCCTGGCGGATGAAATCAATCGTACCTCTCCCAAGACCCAGTCGGCACTTCTGGAGGTAATGGAGGAGGGCAATGTAACAGTAGACGGTGTGACAAGAGAAGTGCCTACGCCCTTTATTGTTATTGCTACCGAAAATCCCATTGGTTCCGCCGGTACACAGATGCTGCCGGAATCCCAGCTGGACCGGTTTATGGTGTGTATCAGTATCGGTTATCCAAAGCCGGAAGATGAGATTAATATTATCCGAAGCAGAAGGGAACAAAATCCTTTGGAGACGGTAATGCCGGCACTTGAAGAAGGGGAACTGATGCAAATGCAAAATGAGGTAACGGCAGTATACATTCATGATGATGTTTATTATTACATTGCAAATCTGGCATTGGCAACCAGAGAGTGTGATATGTTAGAGCTTGGTATCAGTCCGCGAGGTTCCATGGCACTTTCAAGAATGGCTCAGGCCAGAGCATATTTGAAAGGAAGAGATTTTGTAATTCCTGAGGATGTGTCAGCAGTATTTACCAACACAGCAGTTCACAGAGTGCAGGCTGGTGCGAAGGCGAAGCTGAACCGAAAGTCAGAGGAAGATATCTTAAGACAGCTTTTAGAACAGGTGCCGAAACCTTCACCGGAAAAGGGTGCATTATGAAGCGCTTTATAGTTTATCTGTTTATTTTGTGTATAACGTTGTTGGCAGCAATTGTAACCGGAGGAGCCTCTGCAATTTTCTTGTTAGGCTTTGAACTTTTGTTGCCAACTTTTTTATACCTTCTGATCCTGTATTTTTCAAAAAATATACAGGTCTGCATAGAGCTTTCCGTCATAGCTGCCAAGGGGGAAGAGATACCGGTGAAAATCTGCCTGAAAAATAAGGGCAGATTACCCATATCCCGTGTAGAGGCACAGGTTATTTGTCGGGATGCTTTTGACAGTAGGAGAATCATTGAAACCATGAACTGTGTGATTGATGCCCGGGGAGAATCTTACATCCAAATGGGTATGAGGGCACAATATGCCGGGCGTCTGGAATTTCAGATTGGCAGGGTGAAGGTCTATGATTATTTTCACCTTCTTTCGAAAAAGGTTCCTTATGATAAGGAATGGCGACAGATGGTAATCACGCCGGATATATATCCCATTGGGATTGAGGGCACCACAGATGTGTTCAATGAGTGGCAGAGTGGAGAATTGCACTCTGTGGATAGGAGCGGTGATGATGTGTCCGAGGTACATGATGTAAGAGCCTTTCGGGCCGGCGATACCCTTCACAAGGTACACTGGAAATTGAGCGCCAAAACGGAAGAGCTTCTGGTTAAAGAGTTCAGTGGTTCAATGAAAAACACAGTATTTGTGTTTATAGACCTTTTTTCGGAAAGCCATGAAGAATGGACCCATGAATGTTTCGACCGTATGATGGGCATGCTGGCATCCTTATCCCATTATCTGCTGCTTCGGGAGCAGACCCATGAGGTGTTTTGGTATGATGATGGGGAAGGAACATTACATTCCGTAACTATTGCTAAGGAAGAAGACATCTATGAAGCGGTAGGTGAGCTATCCGGAGTCAAAACGTATGATGTACCATATGATTTTCAAATGGTACAGAAAGAGAATGGCATCTATGGCCAACAGACCAGAGCTTTTCATGTGGACACAAAGTGCAATCTGTTTTTGGATGAGCGCCGTATTGCGTCTATGACAGGAAACAATATTCGTATGGAATGGATATAGGAATGAAAAGGGAACAAAAAGAAAATGTCAGAATTACCACAATTGCATTTGGGACAAATCATACCGCAAAAGAGAATGTGCTTTTTTCATTTGTGGTTCCTTTCCTGAGCTTGTTTTTGGCAGTGGCAGGTTTGACAGGCAGCTTTGCTACTGCATTTTCAGTGCAAACAACTGCCTTTTTGTTATATTGGGGACTCTTTTTCATTAGTTTGTTTTGGACCATCTTCTCAAAAAGGAAGATGGATGGCATATATAGCTTTTTGGCATTTATAGGGGCCATGGTAGTTGCCAGTATATTGCTGCTTTTCATGCAGGATAAGGTGATTCCCGGTTTCTTTCAGGTTGCAAATGGTATTTTTGAAACCTTCAATGCAAGCTATGAAAGCAATATTGCTCTTTATCAGGTAACAGAGAATCCTTTGTATGTAAGTATTTTTTTGCTTTTTGTTATGTTTCCGGTCAGCGGACTCTTATCCTTTGTGATCATCAAAAGGCAAAATGTATGGTGCTTGGTAGCAGTAGTCTTTCCTTTGATTTCCGGAGCTTTTTTGTCCGGGGGCAGCCCGGAGGCACTGTATTTGTTTCTCATGCTTCTCTCCTTATTGGGGTTATGGGTGGAAGGAGTTGTGGCAGAGCCCTTCCCCTTAGAATATCTTACAGAGCGTAAATCCCAGGAACGTCATTATCAGGAAATAAAAAGCAAAGTTATGCTTGGAAGCCTGATTCCGATTACTTTTGTTTCCGCCATTTCCTTCTTTTTGCTTCAGCCGGCGATTTTGTATCCGGTGAATCAAGTGCGGGAGATGGGAGCAAAGACAGAGGATAGCATACTCCAGACCATTTGGCGTACTTTGCCGGTGATATCCGGTGGGCGACTGCAGATGAGTGTGGAAGGTGTGGGAGGCGGTGTTGATGAAGGGACGCTTGGAAAGACGGAAGGACACTATTTTGGAAGTGTGCAGGCTTTGAAAGTGAATTGTGGGGAAAAGCCCGCGGAGACCCTTTACCTGAAGGGATATGTTGGCTGCATTTATACCGGCAACAGCTTTGATGCGGGAAGCGAGGAGCGGTTTCTTGATGCCGCCGAGGGATGGAAAACGGAGGGGAATTCTTCTCTCTATGTGCAGAATCTTCCCTTTTTACGCATGCTATATGCGGAAAATCTGATTTTGTCAGATACAGAAGATGGCCCACAGATGGCGGAAGAGCTACAGGCCTCCGCTGTGGAAATGCAGGTGATAAATCTGAATGCGAACCAGGCATATACTTATGTGCCGTATAATTCGTATCTGAATGATTACTACCGGATACTGGCCGGTGATGGTGCAGTGGCAAGCCAAAGTAAGGCGGAGGATATCTTTTCTTATTATCCGCGGAGTGCCTTTGAAGAAAAGATGGCAGAATGGAAAGAACAGGAAGATGCTCATGGAGTGCTTGACAGTTTGGAAGCTGCCTACGAGAGTTATGTAGTAAATACCTATCTGCAGGTTCCTGAGAAAGGCTTAGAGCAGCTTTGGGCAGAGTGTGAAGCGGTGGAGCTGGAAGAGGTAGAGGAAATCAGGGAGCATGTTGTAAAAACATTGACAGAAAAAGCCTCCTTTCAAATGGATGTGGAGCCTTTGCCGGAAGGAGAGGATTTTGTGTCCCGTTTTTTGTATGAAGAACAGGAAGGATATTCTACACATTTTGCAGCGGCTGCCACTATGATGTTCCGTATGCTGGGAGTGCCTGCACGTTATGTAGTGGGTTATGTTGCTCCGGAGAGTCTTTTCTCCGTGCAGGCGGATGGCAGCTATCAGGCAATCTTAGAAGATGACGATGCACACGCATGGGCGGAGATTTATATCTCCGGAATCGGCTGGGTACCTGTGGAAACCACACCGGGTCTTGTGGCAATCGTAGCGGAAGGAAACGGTGATGTGGATGCAGAGGCTGCAAACCGGGCAGAAAAGGAAGAACCTGAAACGGAGGAGCTCCCGGAACCCCAGGAGACTGATGGAAAGAAGGTCGGATTTAGCGGGCAACTTGTAGTGGGAATTTTTTGCATCTGTGTGGGAGGAACAATCATTATTGCCTTTTGTAGAAGGGAAATTCTGATTCAGAAGAGAGCGGGAAAGCAGAGAAAGCCGGATACCGCAGGGAATATTAAATATGTATATCGAAGCTTTCGTTCTTTGCTGGCGTTTGACGGATGGGCAGAGGCACCGGGCTGTGAGGCAGAGGAGTTTACAAAACTTTTCACAGAGCGGTATCCTGTATGCTCTGAGGAAGAAATGGAAAGCTTTGCAATGATAATACTAAAAACCTATTATGGCTGTGACAGACCGGACCGGGAGGAATTGCAGTTTTTAACCAGAATCTATAAGCGAGTAGGAAACAGAATCTACCGGCGGTCAACAATTGGAAAACGGCTGAAATTTAAGTGGTGGAATTGTTACATGTAGGAAGGAATGAATAAGGTGAAAATAAAAAAGTATATTCCGGCAGTTCTTTTTTCGATTATGGGACTGACCGGACTGGGTATAGCAATATATCCAATGCTGAGTAACTACATAAAACAAAGCCAACAGGAGCAGATTGTAGAGGAGTATCGGCAGCAGACGGCAGAGCTGGAGCAACAAAAGTATGATGTGTTGTATGAGCAGGCAAAGGAGTATAACAGGCGGCTTTATGAAGAGGATATTGATTTTATCAATATGGAAAGTTACAAGCCGGAGCTATTGGAAGCAGGGCTTGATTATAATAAACTTTTGCGGGTAGAAGAAGAGGCGGTAATGGGCTATCTAAACATAGAAAAGCTGGATGTCTGCCTGACGATAGACTATGGAACAGAGGAAGAAGTCCTGCAGAAGGCTGTAGGACACATGGAAGGGACGTCCATGCCTATAGGCGGGGAGAATACACATGCCGTGTTATTTGGACATCGGGGCTTACCTTCTGCAAAATTATTCACGGATTTAGATCAGTTAGTAATTGGAGATACGTTTCAAATCCATGTATTAGATCGTACGTTGAACTATGAGGTGGATCAGATTCTTGTGGTAACTCCTGAGGAAACGGATGATTTGATGATAGAAGATGGCAAGGATTATGTAACTCTTGTTACTTGTACACCTTATGCAGTAAATACGCACAGATTATTAGTTCGGGGAGTACGTGTACCGGAATACTAGAATGAAAGGAGAACGCCAGATTATGAGAGAATGGAAACGCAGACTGGGGATGTTGTTGTTTGCTGTTTGCTTGGGAGGTTACTTTACTCTGCCGGTTTCTGCAGCTGAGGAGATTGATATCGCGCAAAATGGAACAGGAACATTGACCGTTCTTTTTGAAACATCAGATGAGGAAATGGGTATTCAGGATGCGGAATTTACCATTTACCGGGTAGAGGAACTGGTAGAGGTGAATGGAGTGCAACAATTGGAATGGAATCCTGAATTTGAAGACTGTGGCATTTCTCTGGAAAATCTGACTGCGTCTCAAATGAATCAGGCAGCCATAGATTTGAACGATTATGTAGAAGGAAGCCGGATTATTGGAGTCGCACAATCCACTGATGAAAGTGGTAGTGCAGCTTTTACCCATCTCACTTTTGGAACATATTTGGTTGCGCTAAGTGATATTCCGGAGGATTATCTGACTATTGATCCGTTTCTTATTTCTGTGCCGATGAAAGATGTGGATGGAAAAATATTATATGATGTAGTTACCATGCCGAAAACAGAGCGTTTACCCCAGGGGGGCTTAGTTACGTCCCCTACGCCGTTACCCACACCGGAGACAACGGTGGCTCCTATGCCTGAGGAACCGGCAGAACCTACATTAGCCCCGGTGTTACCTACACCCGGGCCGGTGGGACCCAAACTCCCACAGACAGGACAGGCACGCTGGCTTGTGCCTGTGCTTTTGGGATTCAGTTTACTTGTGTTTGTGGCAGGCTGGATGATGCTTCGGAGGAAGGCCGGGAAATACCTGATGGGCAGTGGCGTTATGCTTTTTGTTGTCATGCTTGTGGTGGCAGGATACCAGAATTATACAGAGCAGGCCAGTGAAAATGCTGTGGAGGATATGCGTATTGTCTATGAAGAGGCGATGCAGAGGGGAGATATGATTATAAGACCTTCAGAGCAGGCGGTTGAGGGCAAAGAAGAAGCTGAGGTAAATGTAGAAAACAAGATGGAAGTGGTAGTGGATGCAATGCCTTATATCCAGATAGAAGATGAGGCCTGCATAGGTGTGATTTCTATCCCGGCAATTGACATTTCATTACCTGTTAACAAAGATTGTTCTGTGGACTCACTAAAAAAGATGCCATGCCGATACGTGGGTGATGTTCAGCAAAGTTTCATGGTAATTGCAGCACATAATTATGATAAACATTTCGGGAATATTTCTCTCTTAGCGGCCGGTGATGAAGTGAAATTTACGGACGTAGAAGGGCAGGAATATTGCTTTGAAGTAAAGGAAGTGGAAATACTGGGGGCTTATGATGTGGAAGAAATGGTAACCGGAGATTGGGATTTGACATTATTCACCTGTACCTATGGGGGACAGAATCGAGTTACCGTCCGCTGTTGTTTTAAAGAGTCTTTGTAATAGGTCATATAATAGAGAAGGGGCTGCTGCAACAGCCCCGTCTTTATTTTACGATATCCTTGTATTCCATTCGTACAATTTCATAGTCCAAGACAATTCCGTGTCCGGTTTTACCGCTCATTAAATTATTCATTTCAGCAACCGCTTCTTCTGCAATGTGGGCGAAGTTCTGCTTTACGGTGTTCATCTGTTTACCGGCGTATGCCATCAGAGTAATGCCATCAAAGCCGCACACCGGGCGGAAAATATCCATTTCCATACAGGCACGCATGGCACCGATGGCCATCAGGTCGGAGGCGCAGACAATCATATCTACTTTCTCACCATATTCCATAGTGATCTCACGAGCTTTTTTCTCGGAAAAATATCCCTTTTGAATATTCAACTTCATCTTATAATCTTTTGCAAATTTCTGGATACCCTTCAGACGTTCCGGGGTAACGTGCCCATTGTCTTTGCCGGCAATATAGAGAATCCGAGTATAAGGAATGGTGTCCAGCTCCATGGTCTTTTTGGCAACCTCATACTGTGCCTCTGCCTGATTAATCCAGACATAGGAAGTGTTTTCATTAGCAATCGGAACGTCGATTAGGACCATTTTAAATATTTGTTTTTTCACCAGCTTCAAAATCGTGGTATCGTCCTTGGAAAGTCCGCATACGATGATACCGGTGATGGACTGGGAACGGAAATAGTTCACCATTTCGTCCACGGTCTTCCCCTGCAACATGGAGAAGAATACGGTTACGACGTCAAGCCCCAGCTCTCTTGCCTTGCCCAGAGCTCCCAACATATATTGGAGACTGATTTCGTCTGCGGTCTGTGCGGTATCTGTCAAATTAATAAGTAGGGCGATACGTCCCGCGTGTTTGGAAGAAAGTGCCGCTGCAACCGCGTTTGGCACAAAACCCAATTCTTGAATGGAAGCGTTTACTTTCTGACGAGTTTCTTCACTGATATTGGGGTAATTATTTAAAACCTTGGATACGGTGGAAATTGCAACACCGGCATGCTTTGCTACGTCTTTAATTGATGCCATAGGTGCCTCCTTTTAAAAAACGTTTTCTTAAATATCAATAATAAGATACCAAATTTATAAGAGCTTGTCTATTAGATTTCTGGGTGTTATTATTAAGGGTAATCAGAAACATGGAGAAAAATATATGAACAATCAATATGCAGTTCCCTATATGGGAAGTAAAGAAATAAATGAGGATTTAGTTTTACAGGTGACTGTGCCCGGCTCTAAGAGCATCACCAACAGAGCACTCCTTTTGGCAACTCTGGCAAAGGGACAGTCTACATTAAATGGCGTACTCTTCAGTGATGATTCCAGACATTTCCTGAAATGTGTGCAGGATTTAGGATTTGAAACCGGCGTTGATGAGAAGAACAAGGTAGTAACCGTGAAGGGACTTGGCGGCCCGGTGCCGAAGAAGGAAGCCGGAATCTATGTGGGCAGTGCCGGAACGGCCGCAAGATTTTTAGCAGCTTACCTTGGGGTGTCGGAAGGAACCTATCATTTAGATGCTTCGGAGCAGATGAAGAAGCGTCCTATGGCACCACTGCTGGCTTCGTTAAAGGAGCTGGGGTGCGAGATTTCCTTTGATGAGAAGGAAGGCTTTTTCCCATTTACAGTAAAAGGAAAGGGCTTTGGCTGCGAGGAAATATCTGTGGATATTGAACATAGCAGTCAATTTTTAAGTGCGCTTTTAATTGCATCCACCCTTGCACCTAAGGATATGCATATCCGGGTGGAGGGCAGTCATGGAATGGCTTATATCGAGATTACCCGCAGAATGATGGAGCAGTTCGGTGTAAAGGCTGTTTTTGATGAAACGAAGAGAGAATATGTGATTCCGGCAGGCCAGAGCTATGAAGCATTGGACTATCAGATTGAACCGGATGTGTCAGGGGCAAGCTATTTTTATGCACTGGGGGCTCTTTTAGGAGTACCTGTGCAGGTAAAGAACGTGACATTTGATTCCATGCAGGGAGATATCGGATTCCTTAAGATTTTGCAGCAGATGGGCTGCTATTTGCTCTCAGGGGAGGATGGAATCGTATTGTATCCACCACTGGATGGTGTGCTTCATGGCGTAACCGCAGATATGTCTACCTGTTCAGACCAGGCGATTACCTTGGCGGCAATCGCGCCGTTTGCCAAGGAGCCTACTACTATCAAGGGAATCGGTCACATCCGTTTTCAGGAGTGTAACCGCTTAAGTGCCATTGTGACAGAGCTTCGTAAGATGGGAATAACCTGTGAGGAGACAGAAAGTTCTATTACTATTTATCCCGGTGAGCCCAAGGCGTGCGTCGTGGATACTTACGATGATCATCGCATGGCAATGGGCTTTGCCTTAATTGGCCTGAAGGCAGAGGGCATTGTGATTGACAATCCGGGATGCTGTCGTAAGACCTTTGAGAATTATTTTGACGTTTTGGGAGATTGTCTGGAAACGATAAATGAGGGTTAAGAATATGAAAGTATATGATAATGCAGCACAGCTGATTGGAAACACACCTCTTTTGCAGGTGAATAATTATTGCAGGGAGCGAGGCGTGGAAGGCGCCACCATTCTGGCAAAGCTGGAATACTTAAATCCGGCAGGAAGTGTGAAGGATCGTGTGGCGCTGGGCATGCTGGAGGATGCAGAAGAAAAGGGGTTGTTAAAACCCGGGGCAACCATTATCGAGCCTACCAGCGGGAATACAGGGATAGGCCTTGCCAGCGTGGCGGCTGCCAAGGGATATCAGGCGATTTTCACGATTCCGGACACAATGTCTAAGGAACGTATCTCTTTACTTGAGGCTTATGGCGCCAAGGTGGTGCTTACTGAGGGGGCAAAAGGAATGGCCGGCTCCATTGAGAAAGCGAAGGAACTGGAAAAGGAGATCCCGGGGGCGATGGTTCTGGGACAGTTTGACAATCCGGCAAATCCTGCGGCACATTTTGCAGGTACCGGCCCGGAAATCTGGGAAGATACGGATGGTAAGGTAGATATCTTTGTGGCCGGTGTTGGCACGGGAGGCACTCTTACCGGAATTGGACAATATTTAAAGTCGAAGAATCCGAAATTAAAGGTGGTTGCCGTAGAGCCTGCGGATTCCCCTCTTTTATCCGGCGGAAAGGCAGGCCCGCACGCACTGCAGGGAATCGGGGCAAACTTTGTTCCTTCTATTTTGGATACAAAAGTATATGATGAAATCATTACCATCTCCACTGAGGAAGCTTTTACCGGTGCAAGAACCTTGGCACGAAGGGAAGGTATTTTAGTCGGTATTACCTCCGGTGCAGCAATCTATGCAGCAGAGAAGCTGGCTCTTCGGGAGGAAAATCAGGGGAAGGTAATTGTGGCATTACTTCCCGATTCCGGGGACAGATATATGTCCACACCGCTGTTTCAGTAAGTATGATAATATGAACTTCTCCTTTGAAGGGCATTAACGTTAAGTGTTGATGTCCTTTTTGGGAGGAGTTTTTTTGCAAGAAGGTAAATTAAGAAGAAAAGGGGATTGAAAAGATGACAAATCGGGAAGTAGCAAGGCAGAAGGCTCGGGAATTGGTAAGAAAGATGACTGTAGAAGAGAAGGCAAGTCAGCTCAGGTATGATGCACCGGGGATTCCGAGACTTGGTGTGCCCGCCTATAACTGGTGGAACGAAGCATTGCACGGTGTGGCGAGAGCAGGAATCGCTACCAGCTTTCCACAGGCAATCGGCATGGCGGCCAGCTTTGACATAGATTTGTTGCACCGGGTAGGTGAAGTAATCGCAACGGAAGGCCGTGCCAAATATAATATGTTTTCTTCAGAAGGCGATAGAGGCATCTATAAGGGGCTTACCTTCTGGGCACCCAATATCAACATTTTCCGTGATCCCAGATGGGGACGTGGCCATGAGACCTATGGAGAAGATCCGTATCTGACCGGAGAGCTGGGAAAAGCCTTTGTACAGGGCTTGCAGGGAGAGGGAGAAACCATGAAGGCGGCAGCCTGTGCCAAGCATTTTGCGGTACATTCCGGTCCGGAGGGAGAGCGTCATCATTTCGATGCGGAGGTAAGTGATAAGGATTTGTGGGAAACTTACCTGCCGGCCTTTGAGAAGCTGGTGAAGGAAGCAGAAGTGGAAGCTGTCATGGGCGCGTACAACAGAACTAACGGAGAACCCTGCTGCGGAAGTAAGCTTCTGATGGAGGACATTCTTCGCGGAAAGTGGGATTTTCAGGGACATTTTGTGTCTGACTGCTGGGCGATTCGAGACTTTCACACGGAGCATATGGTGACGGATACTCCGGAAGAATCAGCGGCTCTGGCGCTGAAGCATGGATGTGATGTGAACTGTGGTAATACCTATTTGCACATGCTTTCTGCCTACGAAAAGGGATTGGTGACGGAAGAAGAGATTACTTTAGCGGCGGAGAGATTGTTCACTACCAGATATCTGCTTGGTCTTTTTGATGGCAGTGAATATGATGAAATCGGATACGACAAGGTAGAATGTGACGAGCATCTGGCTCTGGCAGATAAGGCCACTGCCCAAAGTGTGGTGCTATTAAAAAATAACGGTATCTTACCCTTGAAGAAGGATTCCTTAAAGACCATCGGTGTTATCGGTCCCAATGCTAACAGCCGGGAGGCTTTAATCGGGAATTATTTCGGAACCGCTTCCAGGTATATTACGGTATTGGAGGGAATTCAGGATGCCGTGAAGGGACAGGCACGGGTGCTTTATGCCGAAGGCAGTAATCTGTTTAAGGAAAGAGTGCGTGGTGGCGTAAAAGAGGCTACATATGTGGCAAAGAACAGCGATGTGGTGCTTTTATGTGTGGGACTGGATGCCACTTTAGAAGGTGAGCAGGGCGATACCGGTAACAGCGAGGCTGCCGGTGACAAGCTGGATTTACTGCTCCCGAAGGTACAAAGGGAGCTGATACAGGAAGTGTTGGCAGTGGGAAAGCCCACCATTATCCTGAATATGACCGGCAGTGCCATGGATCTTCGATTTGAACAGGAGCACGCAGATGCCATCTTGCAACTGTGGTATCCGGGAGCGCGAGGCGGTAAGGTGATTGCGGATATTTTATTCGGAGATATTTCCCCCTCCGGAAAGCTTCCGGTGACATTTTATATGGATTCTGCGGATCTTCCGGATTTTAAGGACTATTCCATGAAGGGAAGAACATACCGTTATTTGGAGAAGGAGCCGCTGTATCCTTTTGGGTATGGACTGACCTACGGTGATGTGGACATTTGTAAGGTGACGTATGGTGATGAGGCGGTGCAGACAGGGAGCAGTATCGCTCTGAATGTGGATGATGTTGTGGAATTTACGGTGGAGCTGAAAAACAGTAGTGAGGTTGCCACGGATGAGGTAGTACAGGTCTACGTGAAAGCAACGCAGGACGCGGAAGAAGTACCCAATGGCAAGCTTGGTGGAATTCAGCGTGTGCATGTTAGTGGAGGCGGATGTGCAAAGTATACCCTAGCTGTGGATAAAAACGCTTTTTCGGTGGTGGATAAAAACGGATGTCGGAGAAAGGCACAGGGTCCCTTTGAAATCAGTATCGGTTTCGGACAGCCGGATGAAAGAACACTGGCATTGACGGGGAAAGAATGCATAAAGTTTTACGTGTCGTATACAAATTTGTAGAGAATAGAACACCTTTTATGTCTAATTAGTGTGGTTGTTTTTCAAATTGTGTAAGGATAAGATAGAGATAAGTTTTTAATATGGGAGGACAATATGCTTTATATAGGTATTGATTTAGGTACATCCGCAGTAAAGTTATTGCTGATGGATAGTGAAGGTAATATTAAGAATATCGTTTCCAAGGAATATCCTCTGTATTTCCCACATCCTGGCTGGTCAGAGCAGAAGCCTGAGGATTGGTATGAGCAGACCATGGCCGGTATTGTGGAGCTTTTAGAGGGAGCTGACAAGAGTCAGGTGGCCGGTATCAGCTTCGGCGGTCAGATGCACGGTCTGGTAATCTTAGATGAGAATGATGAGGTCATCCGTCCTGCAATTCTTTGGAACGACGGACGTACTACTGAAGAGTGCGATTATTTAAATAACGTTATCGGGAAAGAGAAGCTTTCCGAGTACACTGCAAATATTTCTTTTACCGGCTTTACCGCACCGAAGATTCTGTGGGTAAAGAATAAGGAGCCGGAGAACTTTGCACGTATCAAGAAGATTATGCTTCCCAAGGATTACATTGCTTATAAGCTGACAGGCGTACATTGTACCGATGTATCCGATGCATCCGGTATGCTGGTATTTGATGTGAAGAACCGTCAGTGGTCAAAGGAAATGTGCGATATCTGCGGCATCACCGTAGATCAGCTGGCAACCTGCTATGAAAGCTACGAGGCAGTGGGAAACGTACTTCCGGAAATCGCAGCAAAGCTTGGCATACCTGAGACTACCAAGGTGGCGGCAGGTGCCGGAGACAATGCAGCAGCAGCCGTAGGTACCGGAACCGTAGGTGATGGTATGTGTAACATTTCCCTTGGAACCAGCGGAACCATCTTTATTTCGTCCAAGAATTTCGGAGTGGATAAATTCAATGCTCTTCACTCTTTCGCACATGCGGATGGAAGCTACCACTTAATGGGCTGTATGCTCAGTGCGGCAAGCTGTAACAAGTGGTGGATGGATGAAATCATCAAGACCAAGGACTATGGGGCAGAGCAGGCGGGCATCGAGAAGCTTGGTGAGAA